>CAYTLH010000023.1:0-7379 GCA_964438525.1 uncultured Demequinaceae bacterium
GGAGGCCACATGTCCGCCTGGAAAGAGCAGTTCGACGAGATGTCGACGAGGCGCTACCCCGCCCTGCTCGCCTACGCGACCCTTCTCGCGGGTGATCGCGCCACCGCAGAGGACCTGGTTCAGGACGCCCTCCTCCGCACCTTCTCCCGGCCCCGGCGATTCCCCTCTCCCGGCCACGCCGAGGCCTACGTGAGGAGGGCCATCCAAAGCGTCTTCATAGATTCCCACCGCCGACGCTCCGTCCTGTTCCGGACCTTCTCCCGCGTCGTCGAGAGGGACCGGCAACCGGACGCCTCGCCCACGGTGGACAACCGCGACCTGGTAGAGTCCGCCCTCGCCTCCCTTGCCCCCCGAGTCCGGGCCTGCATCGTCCTCCGCTTCTATGACGACCTCTCCATAGCCGACATCGCCGACCGACTCGACATGAAAGCCGGCACCGCCAAGCGCTACCTCAGCGACGGGGTCTCCCGTCTCCGTGAACTACTCGAAGAGCCCAGCCTCGCGACCAACGGCGAGCAAGCCGATGTCACCATCCCCATCCCCTCCCCGAGGAGGGCTTCCCAAAGGAGGACGCCATGACCCGCGATCCCCTCTCGAACGCGCTGCGAACCGCCGCCGCGAAGTACGAGGCCTTCTACTCGAAGGCTGGCACCCATGCCAATCCCGAGCTCGCCATCCGCGCCCGACGACGCAGGTTAGGCGCGATAGCCGCTGTCTCAACCCTGTCCCTGGCCCTTATTGCGGTTTCCGGAGCCGCGGCCGCCTACATCCTTCGAGGCGATCCCGCTACTACGACCAACCCGATCGCCCCGCCGGTACCCGAGGGATACGAACGCGTCGTCGTCCCCCTTTTCGATGAGGAAGGCCGACTCTGGGACATCTCATCTCCCGATCCCGTATTCGAAGCCATCATCGGAGAAGGCGCCTGTGGTTCGCCCCTCCCGGACTTAGGCGATGCCGGACCGTTCGAGTTTAAGATCGATTCCGTGTCCCTCCCCCTACCGGAGGGGATGTCGCCCTCCCAATACCTCGGACAATATGGGTCTCTTCCGATGGAATACATGGTCTCCGCGACCCTCTCGTACGACGGGCAGGCCAGTGGAGCAGTCGACGCAGACACTTTCATGTGGGTGTTACTCGACGACGACGGGGCGTTCGTGTCGGGTCTCTGGGGTGGCATCTTCGACTCGGAGTCGTTCACCCGGGGGGATCGCTCACTGGCCGACCCCTTCTCGATGTCGTTTCCAGGATGGGTCATTCCGGAGGACTGCGCGAAGACCGTCTCCAATCTTGACGCATACCCGCCGACCGACTATCGCGAGGTGATGCTCGATCCAGGCTCCTATTCGATCGTCGCCATCGCCAAGGTGGAGTGGAGCCCTGTCGGATCCGTCCTATCCGGCGCCGAACGCCTCGGATTGAACCCCGCTTGGTTTGGCAAGGGGTGGCGAGAGGCGGCTCCGTGCCAGGACGGAATCGACGAGGCAAGGCGTACACAAGACGGCGGCGTCCTCGAATGCCTGCCCCACCTGTACTATCGGCAGGTGTTCAGCTACCAGGGCTTGGGCGTGGGGGCCTACGCCATCGTAGACGTGCCGGACGGCTTTCTCTCCGGCCCCAGGAAGACGTGGTACGTCGTCTCCGAGCCCTACCCGGTCGAATGGTCGGTCGAGGGACTCACCCCTTTCGAGTAGATTCCTTATCCCGACGCCGCCCGGACAGCCGGCCCTCCAGGAACGGCCGCTCGACCAACCGCCAGGACAGCGCCGCGACGATGTAGCTCACGACGAGCGCGAAGACCGAGATCTGGAGCCACCGCACGGGGTCAGACACCCCGCCGTACGGCAGGAACTCCGGTGAGACGACCCTCCCCACCCACAGAATGACGAGGTGGTGCCAGATGTACAGCCCGAACGAAATCTTGGCCGTATACCGGAGGAACGGGGCGTCGAATACCCGATGGAGCGCCTTCCCGTAGGCGAGCGTTGCGAGCAACACGGCCACGAGGAGCGGGAAGACAGGGTAGAAGTAGGGATTCTGCTGGATGGAAAAGGTGCCGTCGAGTTCCGCCGGCGACCGCTTCCACCAGAAGATCCCCATCAAGCCGGAGAAGGCCGCGAACGCCACGAGGTCGAACCACCAGCTCCGCCGCCCGTTCGCATACACCCTCCACATGGCGATGAACCCGGCACAGAGTATGCCCAACGCGAAGTGCGCGAAAAAGCCGACGGGGTTGTATCCCGGCATCCACGACTTGGCGCCTCCGATGAGGCCGTACTCCCAGCCCTTCCCGTCCTCCCCCGTCACGAACGTCGTTACCACCCACTGGTTGACGAGCAGCACCGCCCCGACGGCGACGAGCCAATACACCCACCCGGCGATTCGCCCCCGGAACTTCACCCAGAACAGCCCGAGCATGAGGATCGGCATGATCACATAGCAGAACACCTCGAAGCCGATGGACCACAGGGGACCGTTCTGATCGGTTGGGAACAGGGTGACGTAATGAAACTCCGACGTGAAGGTCAGGCCGGAGATCAGACGTCGGATGGCATCGGGCACCTCGTACCCGTCATGCCGGGCGACGACGGAGGCGACGATGAAGCTCACCCCGAGGGCGACGTAGAAGCCGGGCATGATGCGCTGGGCCCGCCGTTTGATGTAGTGGCCGATGCTCGGATACGGCTTCTCCGTGAAGTACGCCGTCCAGAAGGGATAGCTCAGGAGCATGCCGGACAAGACGAAGAAGATGCTGACTCCGGCCGCGCCCTTGATGAAGAAACCGTGGACGTCTTGGAGCCACTCGGACTGGTTCCAGGCGGCGAGCTTCTGGAACAGGTGGTGGAAGATCACCATGAGGGCCGCGATCGCTCTCACGCCGTCGGCGCCGGTGATCCTTTCCCGGGCCCGCTGGGAAACCTGCCCCGGGCTCTCTCCCGCCACAGGTCAGTCCTCGGCCAGCACGATGATGCGATCCCTCTTCGCGTAGGTCCGTTTCTCTGCCTTGGGTGGGGTCAGGATCACCCGCCCCTGCCCGAGTTCTCCGCTCCCCTCCAGGTACCCGATGGCCGTCTCGCCCCGCCGCTGAGCGGCCGCGACCACCGTATAGAAGTCCACCTCGGTTCCGGTCTTCACGTACTTCTCCACCGGCCTTAAGTAAATCTCACACCCCGCGCTGTAGAAGAGAATGCCGAACACCTCGCTCAGCTTCGGGTTCTCGGACACCTGGGACATCATGAGGCTCACCAGGTTGTCGCTCACGATGAAGTCGTCGATCCGCGTGACCTCGGCGAGCCGGCGGTTGCGCTCGTCCAGCATCTCGCTCACGACATTGATGGGGACCTTCGACTGGCTCATGATCTCCCTCAGGTGCAGGAGGGTCACCAGGGTGACAGTGTCCGCCTCCTGGACCCCCAGGTCGTCCCGGTAGGCCACGACGATGACGTGGTCGAACGAGGCGGGGTCGAGGGCGTCCAGGGTCGCCCGGTTCGAGGCGCTTCCCTCCTGGACGGATATCGCCAGGCGGGAGTACTTCCCAAGATCGCCGACCGGATGCTCCGACACGACGGTCACGGACGACCCCTTGGCCGCGTAGGCGTTCAGTTCCTCGAGGATGTGGGGCAGCCCCGAGTTGGCCCCGAGGATGAGGGTCTTCTCCGGCCGGCGCTTGTCCTTCACGTCCTTCGCCATCGCCGACCGGTCCGGGGCCACGGAGGGAGAGACGTCTATGAGGGAATCGTCCTCGGCCAGGAGGATCAGTTTGTCGCCCTCGCAAATGGGGGTCTCCCCCGGGGGGTTGAGGCCGACCTTGCCTCCGGATGCCACACCCATGACCGCGGAGTCGGCGAAGGCCATCTGGCTCTCCGAGTACGTCGTGCCCACGAGGCTCGGCTGTTCGGAGAAGTAGATCTCCGCGCCGTGGAAGGACAGCAATTCGGTGTAGACGTTGCTCAGCCCCGGTTGGCGGCTCGTCTGGGCCATGATCTGGCCGACCTTCTCCGCCGCGAGCACCCATTTCGCCTCGTCTCGGCCGACGACCCTGGCCACCTCGAGGTTCTTCGAGTGCCGGATCTGGCCGACGACGTGGAGGCGCCTGCCCTCGGGGCGGTGGGGGTGGCGGATCAGGGCGAGTGCGGTCTTGACGATCTTGGCGTCGGGATCGGCCTCGGATTCGTCGGCCAAGATAATGACGCTCTTGGCGGAGAACGGGCTGGCGATCAACAGATCGTCCTGATCGAGGGTGGTACCGGTGCGGCAGATGATGCGGGTGCGTCCGGTGTCCGGCACCCGGTCGCGGATCTCGTCCTCCATGGCGACCTTGTCGCGGTTCGCCAGGACGACGATGGAGGCCCGCCGCAGGGAGGCGTTCGCCTCGCACAGGCCCGCGATGATCGAATGAATCTTGGAGTTCCATCCGAGGATGACGGTGTGGTTCTTCTCCAGGACCCTCGACCGGCCTTTACGCAACTCGGCCACCTTCGCGTTGAAGGCCCCCGACACGATCCCGATCAGGTTGGCCACGATGAACACGCCGATGATGGTGACGATGATCATGGACACGCGGACGGCCCAGGCGGCTCCCGGGGACACGTCGTTCGCCTTCAGGGTGCGAATGAGGTTCTCCCAGACCACCGCCCAGAACCCTTGATCCTCCCCGGTCCCCGCCACCTCGACCCGGAGCGCCATCACGACGACGGCGTCGATCGCGACGACGAGGATGACCACGAGCGCCAGGAAGCCCAGCATGGCGCCGGTCCCGTGGGACATCAGCCCGTCGAACCAGTACTTGAAGCGAGCGCGCAGCGTCGGTCGTTCCATCGTGCTCCTCCTTGAGCGACTCTCGATGAGCACACCCTACCCAGGGTTCGCGGACCGTGCACTAGGGGCAGCGTCCCGGGGAAGGGGGCGCCCTACCCCTTCAGGTCCCTCCTCTGGAAGGCCCACACGCTCAAAGCCACGAACACGGCCGATGCCGCGGCCAGCACACCGATGTACCCCCAGGCGAAGCCGTTGTCCAGCGGCAGGTGGTTGGCGTAGTAGTAGAAAGGCGAGGCCTTGGCCCAACCCCCCCAGGTCTCGCTCAAGGGAAGGAAATTGGCCACGCCGAAGGCGACGGTCATGACGAGGGTTCCCGTCGCGATCGCGGCCCTCGACGCCCCGGTCAAGGCCCCGGCGAATAGGGCGAGGGCCCCCATGAGGACGGAGAAGGCGGCGAGGTGGGTGCAGATGGCGGCGACATTGCTGTACACCAGGTCGGTGCCCCCCATCAGGTCGCCGCATACGACCCCGACAAAGGTCACCGCACAGGCGGCGATGACCATGATCACCATGGCTCCGGCCTTGCTCAGGACCACCCGGGCACGGGAGACGGGATTGGCGAGGAGCAGACCCATGGTTCGCTCCCGTTCCTCGCCGGCGAGCGCCCGGGCCGCCATCCCGATGGCGACGATTGCCACGGCGACAGGGGCGAGGATGGAGAAGATCTCCCCGTGGTAGAAGCCCGTGGGACGCGCGTAATCCGCCCCCCCGACCATGGCCAGAATCTCTTCGGGGAAGGCCTTGATCAACTCGCCCATCTTGTCCCCGACCCCCTTGAAGACCGGGCCGATGAGTGCCGCCATGTAGAAGAGGGCCGCCCCGACGATCGTGAACGTCGTCCTGGCCTCGCTCGTCGTCTTGGTCGTGATGGAGGCGAGAATCGCCCGGCCCGAGAGCTTCTCGACGTATTTCTCGATCTTGGGATTGCGGGCAAGCCGGTCCAGCAGGGTCGTGCGTTCCTCCCCAACCTTGAGGTCGCGACGCTCGAAGACGGGGACGGAGGCGACGAGGAAGGCCAGGCCGAAACTTGCGAGGAGGGCGACGTGGCCCCACGCGACGCCGTTGGCGAAGGGGTCCGCGCCGTCGAAGTAGTACCAGGGAAAGAGCTTCGCCCACGGCCCGCCCCACGTCGTCATGGGCAGGAGCCCCGCCGCGAAGAACGACACGAGCATGACGGCGGTGCCCGCGGCGATGGCCTTGGTCGTGCTGGCCGTCCAGGAGCCGACCAGGAAGGTCAGGCCCCCGATGAACAGGGCGAGGGCGGCCAGGTGGATGGTCGACGCCCCGAGGTGCAGCCCCGTGGCGTCCTCCCCCACTATCCCGAGGACGGCCCAGTATCCGGCCCACACGAGGAGGCACCCGACGGCGGTCAGGGTGAGGAAGGCCCCCGCCTTCTCCACGACCAGGCTCCGGCGGCCCCTGGGGTTGGCCAAGAGGACGTTGATGGTGCCCCAGCGCTCCTCCCCTGCCACGGCGTCGGCCGCCATGGCGATGAGGATCCCGCACAGCACGAGGGGGACCATCGACGTCACCATCTCGCTGAGGATCATTCCGGTGGAGCCCAAGGACACGTCGAAGCCGACCAGGTCACGGAAGGCCTTCGGCATGAGGTTGAAGGCCTCGAGAGCTTCGTCGTCGATGCCCTTGTAGGCGGCGACCCCCATCCAGTTGACGACCGCGATCGTCACGGCGCCGACGACGATACCCTGCCACCGATCCCGAATCGCCTTGAGGTAGATGGACCGGAGCATTACCGCCGGGCCCTTCCCGCCGAGGCCCCGTTCGCCTCGCCCCGGTAGAAGGTCAGGAAGATCTCGTCGAGGTCCACGGAGGAACTCGCCAGCGACAGGACCTGGTGGGCCGTGGCCGCCTCCAACAGCGGCGTCATCGCGCCCTCGAAGGTGACGGTCGCGTGGACGCCGTCGACCTCGACCTCCCGTACCCCCTCGACGCCCTTGAGCGCCGACGCCTTCACGGGTTTGGCGAACTGCATCGACACCCGGCGGAGGGCCTTCTCCCTGAGGTCCCGCATCCCCTCGATCGCGATGAGGTTGCCCTCCCGGATGAAGCCCACCCGGTCCGCGACCCGCTCCACCTCGCTCAGGGTGTGGCTGGAGAGGAATACCGTGGCCCCCGCCTTGGTCACCTCCCGAAGCAGCGCCTGGAACTCCTGCTGCATGAGGGGATCGAGCCCGGTGCTGGGCTCGTCGAGCATATACACCTCCGGGCGGGACATGAACGCCTGGACGATTCCGACCTTCTGCTTGTTCCCGCTCGACAGGGCCCCGGCCTTACGCGCGAGGTCCACCTCGAATCGCTCGGCGAGTTCGTCGACCCACGCCCAGTCCACGCCGCCCCTCAGGTTGGCGAAATAGGTCAGGATCTCCTTGCCCGAAAGATCCGGATACAGGGCGAGCTCGCCGGGCAGGTACCCGATCCGCCGCCGAAGCTCCACGGCGTGCTCGTGGGTGTTCAGCCCGAGGATGGTCGCCGAACCCTCGGTCGGCCGGATGAGGTCAAGGACGGTGCGGATGGTCGTGGTCTTGCCGGCCCCGTTCGGG
>CAYTLH010000024.1:0-8801 GCA_964438525.1 uncultured Demequinaceae bacterium
GAGAAGTATGTATCGAGGCGCTGCTTCGCCTCCCCGAGCCAAGCCTCGAGGTCATGGGGCGTCTCATGAAGCTCACGGAGTGCCGGAGTTTTCTCGCACATCGAGTCCCACGTCGGACGAAGCATGCCGAGGGCGGCCTCGAGCGTCCGTTCCCGCTGGGGCAGGTCGAAGACCTTCTCCAGGATCGAGTGGACGAGCGTACCCAGGGTCGCCGCCGCCGACGGGGGCTCGGGAATCCGGTCGATCGTACGGAGCCGGAATAGCAGGGGACATTGCCGGAAGTCGTTCGCCCGGGACGGGGACAGGGCGGGAGGTCGGCGGGGCATGCCCTCACTCTACGGACCGCGACCGACAGATGGCCCGATCGGAAGTCTGTAGCGTAGGAGCATGGCCGCGCCGGAACCGAAAACCCGAGGATGGGTCCTGGGTCGGGTTTTCGGGGCGCGGATCGTCCTCCATCCCAGCGTCCTCATCCTCATAGGCCTCATCGCCTTCCTTATGACGGCCGGCGGCGGACAATCCTTCGGATCGGCGCTGGCCGAAGGGCTGCTGTTCGGCGGGCTTCTCGTCGCCTCGGTCCTGATTCACGAGATCAGCCACGCCCTGGTGGCCCGCTTGTTCCACCACGAGGTCAAGGAGATCGTCCTCACCCTGATCGGCGGCCACACGGCGCTGGACGCCAAGGGGCTCACCCCCGCGGCCTCGGGCGTGACGGCATTAGCGGGACCGATCGGCAGCGCCGTGCTCGGGTTAGCCGGGTTGGCCACCCTCACCCTTGACCTGTCCCCTGGGGCCTACACGATCGTGAGGGGGATCACCGTGGTGAACTTCGTCCTGGCGATCTTCAACGCCCTCCCCGGAGCCCCCCTCGACGGCGGTCGCGTCGTCGAGGCGATCGTATGGGCGCTGACGGGCAAGCGGACGTCGGGCATGCGGGCCTCCGCATGGGGGGGCAGGGCCGTCGTCCTCGCCTGCCTCGGGTACGTCGTCGTCTCGACGATCCAGGCGGGGGGAGACCCGGACCTCGTCTTCATCATCTGGTCCTTCCTCATCCTCTCCATCCTGTGGTCGGCGGCCGGAGCGACCCTCAAGGCGGCGCGGATCCTGGACAAGATCGAGGGATTGTCCGTCGCTCGGCTCATGAGGGGTGCCGTCGGAGTCCGGTACGACGTTCCGCTCCGGGACGCCCTCGACCTGTGCCTGGCCGCGGATTGCGACGAGGTCGTCGTCTTGTCGGCGGAATCGGAGCCGGCGGGCCATTTCGCTTTGACGGACGCCCGGGCGGTTCCGGAGGAGCGGCTCGAATCGACCGGGCTTTCCGCGGTGACCGTCCCCGTGCCCAGGGGGGCGACGGTCACGATGGGTGCGACGGGCCAGGGGCTCTTGGAGACGATCAGGGAATGGTGGGGGAGGGCGGACGTCCTGATCGTCGTGGACGAGGACGAGGTCGTCGGCGTGGTGCGTCTGGCCGATATGGTGGAGCGACTCGGATAGCCGGAACAGTCGCCCCTAGACTTGGATGGTGGCGAGCCCCCCTCCGACTCCGACCGGCGCCGATCGGCGCCGAGGGCCCTTCCGAGTCGGCGATCATGTTCAGTTGACGGACACCAAGGGGCGGCACCACACGTTTCGGCTCGACCAGGGCGAGGCGTTCCACACCCACCGGGGCATCATCGATCACGATTCGGTCCTCGGCCTCGAGGAGGGGTCCGTCGTGGCGACTTCCTCCGGAACGGAATACCTGGCCTTCCGACCCTTGCTCAGGGACTACGTCCTCGGCATGCCTCGGGGGGCGGCCATCGTGTACCCCAAGGACGCGGGGCAGATCCTGACCGTGGGGGATATCTTCCCCGGGGCGAGGGTCGTGGAGGCCGGGCTGGGGTCGGGGTCGTTGGCCCTCAGCCTCTTGAGGGCCGTCGGGGACGAGGGATCCCTCCTGTCGATCGAACGACGAGAGGACTTCGCCTCCATCGCCCGAGCCAACGTCGAGGCCTTCTTCGGGGGTCCGCATCCCGCCTGGGACGTCCGGGTCGGGAGCTTCGCCGAGGTCGCGCCCGGGGGATGCCCGCCCGGCACCGTCGATCGAGTCGTCCTCGACCTCTTGGCCCCGTGGGAGAACCTCGACGCTGCCGCCGACATCCTTGCCCCCGGAGGCGTCCTCACCGCCTACGTCGCGACCACCAGCCAAATGTCCCGTCTGGCGGAAGACCTGCGGGACCATGGGGGCTTCACGGAGCCGGAGGCGTCGGAGACCATCGTCCGCACCTGGCACCTGGAAGGGTTGGCCGTCCGCCCCGATCACCGGATGATCGGCCACACGGGCTTTCTCGTTTCCAGCCGAAGGGTGGCGCCTGGGGTTCAGGTGCCTCAAAGGAAGCGGCGACCGGCCAAGGGTGCGTATCCGGTCGACGGAGAATGGAGCGCCGCGGATCTGGGAGAGAGAATGGTGAGCGAGAAGAAGGTCAGGCGCGTGAAGAGGGCGCAGGGCAAGGGTAAGGGAGGCACGTGACGATGGCGAAGCCGGAGGACGTGACGAGGCTCGAGAGGCAGAACGCCGAACTCGGCCGGTTGCTCGAGGCGGCGCGCGCACAGTTGGGCGAGATGCGGGAGAAGCTGGGGGAGCTGTCCCAGCCGCCGCAGGTGTTCGGAACCCTCCTGGCGTGGGCGGGGGACAACGCCGATGTCATGGTCGCCGGGCGTCGGATGCGGGTCGCCGTTTCGCCGACGGTGGATAGCGACCTGAAGCCCGGGGCGGAGATCCTCCTCAACTCCCTCAACGTCGTCGTCGACGTCGGACAGCCGGAGCGGGTCGGACAGGCCGCCATCGTCCGGGAGGTCTTGGACGACGATCGGGTGCTGATCGTCTCGCGCGGGGAGGACGAGCGGGTCGTGATCTTCCTAGGGGGAAATGCCCTTGAGAAGCTCCATGAGGGGGACACGGTCATCATCGACCCGCGGACCGGTTTCGCCTCGGAAAAGGTCGAACGCACCGGGGTCGAATCGCTCCTGCTCGAGGAGGTGCCGGACGTCGACTACTCGGCCATCGGAGGGCTCGCCCGCCAGATCGAGCGAATTCGGGACGCGATCGAACTGCCGCTCAGGCACCCCGAGTTGTACCACGAGCACGCCCTCGCCCCTCCCAAGGGCCTCCTCCTGTACGGACCCCCGGGATGCGGGAAGACTCTGATCGCCAAGGCGGTGGCCCACTCCCTGGCGGACGCCGTCGGGACGGACCGGAGCTACTTTCTCGCCGTCCAGGGGCCGGAGTTGCTGAATAAGTACGTCGGCGAGACGGAGAGGTACATTCGCACCATATTCGAGCGGGCGAGGGCCAAGTCCGCCGAGGGCACACCCGTCGTCGTCTTCTTCGACGAGATGGATGCCCTCTTCCGGGCGCGCGGTTCAGGCATCTCGTCCGACATCGAGAACACGATCGTCCCCCAGCTCCTGACCGAACTCGACGGGATCGAAGGCCTGAGCAACGTCATCGTCATCGGGGCGTCCAACCGGGAGGACATGATCGACCCCGCGATCCTCAGGCCCGGACGGTTGGACGTCAAGATCGAGATCGCCCGACCGGACGCCGAAGCCTCGGTCGACATCATCGGCAAGTACCTGACGCCCGACCTGCCCCTTCACGCCGGGGCCGTCGACGCCTCGGGAAGCCCGGAGGCCGCCGTCGGGGAGATGGCCGAGGCCGCAGTCGAGTACCTGTTCTCCCCCGAACGCGACGGCGCGATCCACGTATCCGGGGCGATGCTCCGCAACGTCGTCGACCGAGCCAAGACCCGGGCGATCAAGGACGTCATCTCCGGGGGGGAGAAGGGGATCCGCAAGGATCACCTGCTCGACGCCTGCGCCGAGGAACTCGAGGAAGCTCGCGCCGTATCCGCCCGACACCTCGATCGGGGGTGACAATGCGCGTCGTCGGCATCGAAACGGAATACGGGGTGATCGACAGGAACGACCCCGGCGCGAACCCCATCCTCTTGAGTAGTACACTCGTCGCCTCCTACCGAGCCTCCGTGGGCTCCGCCACCGCCCACTGGGACTACGGTGGCGAGGACCCCCTCAACGATCTCAGGGGGCATCGGAGGGATCGTGATTCCGCCCGCCCCGACCTCGAGGGCGAGCCGGAAGTGCCCATCACCCGGCGCCGTCGGAGGGGCCAGTGGGAGGATCCGGCACACCTCAACGCGGTCCTGCCGAACGGCGCGCGCCTGTACGTCGACCACGCCCACCCGGAGTATTCCAGTCCCGAGGTCACGAGCGCGATGGACGCCGTCGTATGGGACAAGGCGGGGGACGAAGTCATGCGGGAGGCGGCCGTCGCCGCGGCCGCCGAGGGCTTTCGGATCGCCCTGTTCAAGAACAACGTCGACGGGAAGGGCGCCTCCTACGGAACCCACGAGAACTACCTGGTGGAGCGATCGGTTCCGTTTGACGAGCTGGCCAAGCGCTTGACGGCTCACCTGGTCACCCGGCAGGTGTACACGGGTGCGGGAAGGGTCGGCTTGGGGCAGCGGGGCGAGACACCGGGCTTTCAGATCTCCCAGCGGGCCGACTACATCGAGGAAGAGGTCGGCCTGGAGACGACCCTTCGCCGCCCCATCGTCAACACCCGGGACGAGCCGCACTCCGACCCCAAACGCTGGAGGCGGCTGCATATCATCATCGGGGATGCGAACTGCCTGGAGATCCCGTCCTTTCTTAAGATCGGGACGACTTCCCTCGTGCTTTCGGCCATCGAGGCGAAGGACGATCGGCTGGACGCCCTCCTCCTCGCCACGCCCGTCGAGTCGGTCCAGAAGGTGTCTAGGGACCTCAACCTGTCGGCCCCCTTGGACCTGGTCGAGGGAGGGAAGGCCACCGCCCTCGACATCCAGGGCCGCCTCGTGGAGATCGTCGCCGACCACGTGAAGGACGAGGAAGATCGGAGGGTCCTCGACCTGTGGAGGGACGTGATCGGGGGCCTCGGCCGGGATCCCTTCTCTATGGGACGGCAGATCGAATGGGTCGCGAAGCACAACCTCCTCACCCGCTTGAGGGAGAGGCTTCCCGGCGCCCCCGAGGGATGGGAGGACCCGAGCCTGGCGGCGGCCGACATTCGCTGGAGCGACCTCGACCAGTCGGAAGGGCTGTACAACCGCCTAGTCTTGGCCGGGGCCTTCGACCGGATCGCCGGAGAGGCGGAAGTGGCCTCCGCGGTGGTCCACCCTCCCCAGGACACCAGGGCGACCCTGAGGGGACGGATGGTCAGGCTGCGTTCGAACATCGTCGACGCGGCGGGGTGGAGCACCATCGTCCTGGATCGCGAAACGGAGCACGGGGACCTCGAGGTTATCCACCTCGATGATCCCTTCGCCACGAGTCACCCGCTCCTCGACGAGCTTCTCGCGACGTAGACTCGTACCATGCCTCAGGTTTCCTCGACCGATAGCCCGTACGACGAGCCCGACGATGCCCCCGGGCCTCCCCCCGGCGCGCCTCAAAGCCAGACGAACGCGGTCGATTCCCTTCTGGACGAGATCGACACGACGCTTCAGAAAAACGCCGAGCGATTCGTCAGGAGTTTCGTGCAGAAGGGCGGCGAGTAGCCCTCGCCCGCTGTGAGCACAGAAACCCCTCCCGAGCCGCTCCGAGTCGACCCCTCTCGTAGGATCTTCGGGATCGAGACCGAGTTCGGGCTTCACCTCGATCACCAATCGGACCGGAAGGTGACGGTCGAGGAGGTGGCGGGCGCACTGTTTCACTCGGTGGTTCAATGGGGGCGGTCGTCGAACGTCTTCCTTCCCAACGGGGCGCGGCTGTATATCGACGTCGGCGCCCATCCGGAATACGCGACGGCCGAGTGCGACCGGATCGCCGATCTCATCGCCCAGGACAAGGCGGGGGAGAGGATCGTGGCCGGCCTAGTCGCCGACGGGGAACGGCGGCTGAAGGAGTCGGGGATCGAGGGGACGATCCACCTGTACAAGAACAACGTCGACTCGGCGGGAAACTCTTACGGCTGTCACGAGAACTACCTCGTTCGACGACGCCCGGACTTCGCGTCCTTCGCGGGGGCCCTCCTGCCCTTCCTGGTGACCCGGCAGATTCTCGTCGGCTCGGGGGGCGTGGTGGGAAGCGGCGCCGCGGCTCAGTTCTGCTTCTCCCCAAGGGCGGACTACGTCTGGGAGGCCATGTCGTCGGCGACGACCCGGTCCAGGCCGATGATCAACACGCGGGACGAGCCCCACGCCCACGCCGACCTCTATCGGCGCATGCACGTCATCGTCGGGGATTCGTCCATGGCGGAACCCACCATCATGCTCAAGGTCGGAGCGATGGATCTCTTGCTGCGCCTGCTCGAGTCCGGGATCCCCCTTCCGAAGCTCGAGGTGGCCCGGCCCATGCAGGCGATCCGGGAGGTTTCCCGGGATCTCACGGGGGCGGCGCCGGTAGACCTCGATGACGGGGGGCGTTTGACGGCTATCGAGATCCAGAGGAAATACCTCGAGGCCGTCGAATCACGCCTCGGAGACGCCATTGAGACAACCCCGGAGACGGAGCAGATCCTCGACCTGTGGCACCGGACGCTCGCCGCAGTCGACACGGGGGACCATGCAGGGATCGAAACCGAGATCGACTGGGCGATCAAGAGGCGTCTGGTCGAGCGTTTCCGATCGAGGACGGGCGCCGCATATGACGACCCCCGAATCGCGAGACTCGATCTGGCCTACCACGATGTCGTTCCCGGGCACGGGCTCCACCCCACGCTCGTCGCCCAGGGGCTCGTTCGCACCCTGGTTTCGGAGGAGGACGTCGTCCGATCGGTTTCGGAGCCTCCGCGTTCGACCCGGGCCTGGCTCCGGGGGCGGTTCATCCAGGCGGGACTCGAGTCGAGGCGGGACACGGTCGCGGATTGGGTCCGCCTCAAGGTCATCGGGGACGAGGGGGCAACCGTTCTATGCAAGGATCCCTTCCGTTCCGAGGATTCCAGGGTCGACAGGCTCATCTCCTCGATGGCCGCCAAGCCTCCGAAGGTAGACTGAGGGCGCATCACAGGAAGGGATCCCATGACCAGGACCTGCGCGATTTGGGTCGGCCTTGCCCTCGCCCTCGGCGGGTGCTCGGCCGTCATCGCGGACCCCGACGCGGGAAGCATCGACGACATCACGGTCTCGGAAGACGCCAGCGGCATCCCCGCCCTCGACTTCACGAGCGGTTTAAAGTACTCGAAGGTCCAGTCCGAGGTCCTATGGTCGGGGGATGGGGATCGGCTCAACGCCAACGACCGGATACTCCTGGACATGTACTCCGTGAGCCTCGAATCGGGCGTCGTGCTCGTCGACACCTTCAGCGACCTTCCCAGGATGTACCTTCTGGCGCCTGAGCTCGTGGGTCAGGAGTTGTACGACGTACTCGTCGACGAACGCGTGGGGGCCCGCATCCTCCACGTCACCCCCCCGGTCGAGGGCTACGAGGGTCACGGGGCGGTCGCCCTTCTCGTCGATGTCCTCCCCGCCTGGGCGCAGGGGGAAACCCTGCCGCCGAAGGAGGGAATGCCGGAGGTTACGCTCGACCCTTCGGGGCAGCCCACGATCACCATCGACGACGCCATGGACCCCCCCATCGGCCTCGAGGTTTCGACCCTCATCCTCGGGTCAGGCGAGCAGGTAAGGCCGGGCTCCAAGATCGTGGCGAATTACTATGCGGTCGACTACGACACCGGCGAGGTATACGACTCGAGTTGGGAAGACGGGGAGGGCCCGCTCAAGGCTCAGGTCGGGGTAGGGGAGTTGCCTCTCGGTCTGGACCAGGGCCTCATCGACCGAACCGAGGGCTCCCAGATCCTCCTCATCGTCCCCCCGGAGCTCGCCTATGGCGACGGCACCTTGGTATTCGTCGTCGACCTGCTCGTCGTCCGGACCCCGAGCTAACCATGGGAGTCGCGGTACGGGTCATTCCCTGCCTTGATGTGGACGAGGGGCGCGTGGTCAAGGGCGTCAACTTCGAGAACCTGGTCGATGCCGGAGACCCGGTCGAACTCGCCCGCAGGTACGGCGACGCCGGGGCAGACGAATTGACCTTCCTCGATGTCTCGGCCTCGGCTTCCGGTCGGGAGACCACCTACGAGGTTGTTCGCCGCACGGCAGAACAGGTTTTCATCCCTTTGACCGTCGGCGGAGGGGTGCGTTCGGTCGACGACGTCGACACGCTCCTCAGGGCTGGGGCTGACAAGGTGGGGGTCAACACCGCCGCCATAGCACGACCGGAACTCATCCAAGAGGTATCCGAGCGTTTCGGGAGCCAGGTCCTGGTGCTGTCCCTCGACGCCCGCCGATGCCCGGAGGGGACGACGACCCCGTCGGGTTACGAAGTCACGACCCATGGGGGGCGACGCGGTACCGGCATCGATGCCATCGAATGGGCCAGGAGGGGGCAGGATCTGGGGGCCGGCGAGATACTCCTCAACTCCATAGATGCCGACGGAACGACCGACGGGTTCGACCTCGCCATGACCCGTGACGTGAGGGGAGCCGTCACCGTCCCCCTCATCGCTTCCGGAGGGGCCGGGACGACCGCCCATTTCGTCGAGGCGGCCCACTCGGGCGCGGATGCGGTCCTCGCCGCCAGCGTTTTCCACTTCGGGGCCCTTCGGATATCCGAGGTGAAGAAGGCCATGAGCGACGCCGGCCTGACCATCAGGTAGGGATTGTCCAGGGAGTCGTGCGAGGCCTGGCCGTCGTTCGTGGAAAGATAAGTCCGTGACCCTTGATCCCGATATAGCTTCCAGACTCAAACGAGACCCCGCGGGC
>CAYTLH010000025.1:0-7767 GCA_964438525.1 uncultured Demequinaceae bacterium
TGGCTCCGAGGGGGATACCTGCCCCTTGGACTCGACCAACCACTGGTACAGGAGCGCGCCGATGGCTGCGCCGGCTACCAGAATGATGATCTTCTTCATCGATATCACCCCCTGTGGGCCCGGGAGGACTTGAACCTCCGACCTCTTCGTTATCAGCGAAGCGCTCTAACCGCCTGAGCTACGGGCCCGGCATGGATCACGCGGCGTTTGAGAATACCCCACACCCGCCCGGTCACTCAAACTATCCTTCTACTCGTCCGACAGCGTGATGTACACGCCCCCGACAAGCTTGACTATCAGGTTATGCAGGAACGCCCCAATCGTAAACAGCCCCGTCATGAGAACGGAATTGATGACGGCCAAGAGGAGCGTCGCCGCCATCACCTTGTTTCTGTCGGTGTACTTGAGGAAGTCGATCTTGTTCTCTGGACCCATGATCGTCGTGATCTGCGAATTGATGTCCGCGAAGACGCCCATCTCGTTGAGAACGTTCCAGATGATCCCGACCGCGATGAATAGAACGATGCCCATCGCGATGGACAGGAGGAAAGCCAGTTTCATGACGGACCAAGGGTCGATCGTCGTCAGCATGGCCCTGACCCGTCGGGGACCGACCTTCGTCTTGGACGAGGTCACCTCGTCCGCATCCGACTCACCCTTGTCCCGCTTGACCAGCTTCAGGAGCCCCTTGAGCACCCCCGGCTTTTCTTCCTCGGGGGGCTCGCCCGAACCCGTGACCTGGGTGCCCGTCTTCATGGGAGCCCGTACGGGTTGGGAACCCGATCCCTGAGCATGCGCGGGTATCTGGCCCGACTGCTGCCCGTGAGCCGTACGGGGGTGCGGTGGCGGTTGATGCTGCGAGGCTGGAACGGGGTTCTGGCCGGGTTGCTGGGGCGCGGCGGGAACCTGGCCTGCTCCGGCAACGGCCGCGTGAGGGGCCGAGGTTCCTCCCGCCCCGGCCGCGGAGCCTCCCTGGGCTCTCGGTGTGGCCGCCACGGGGTGGGCATAGGGTCCCGGTGCCCCCGGGACTTGGGGATGCTGCGCGTTCATCCACTCTCCTCGTTCGTCTCCCGTGTGCGGCTCACGGCCTTCGCCAAGCGTAACCGCTCCACACGGATTGGTCACACCGGGTCGCGATCCTCTCCAGCCTCGTACACGGCCTCCACGCTTCGTTCGGCGTTTCGGGCGATTCCGACTATTCGGTCGCCTTCATCCGGTTTCGCGAAGATGACGCCCATGGTATCCCGCCCCATGGACGGGACCTCCTGGACCGACGTCCTCATGACCTTTCCGCTCTCCATGACAACGAGTACCTCGTCCGATTCGTGCGCGAGAAGGGCCCCGACCAACTCGCCGCGGTTCTCGGCCAGCTTCGCGACCTTGATCCCGATGCCCCCCCTCCCTTGGGCGCGGTACTCGTCCATGGACGTCCGCTTGGCGTACCCGCCCTCGGTTACGATGAACGACCAGCAACCCTCCTGGACGACATCCATGGCCAAAAGCTCATCGTCATCCCGGAACTTCATCCCCATAACCCCGGAGGTTGCCCGGCCCATGGGACGCAAAGCCCCTGAATCCGCCGTGAAACGCAAGGACTGGCCCCTACGGCTGATGAGCATGAGGTCGTCGCCTTCAGACACGAGCCTGGCCGCCATGACTTCGTCGCCGTCCCCCTCGCCTTCCCCCGGCCGCAAGTTGATGGCGATCAAGCCCCCCTGCCTGTTGGAGTCGTATTCCTCGAGGCGGGTCTTCTTCACGAGGCCCCGTTTGGTCGCCAAGACGAGATATGGCCGGTCGTCGTAGGTCTTCAGGTCGAGGACCTCCGCGATCGTCTCCCCCGGTTGAAAGGCCAGGAGGTTGGCGACGTGGCCCCCCCGGGAGTCCCGTCCCCCTTCGGGAAGTTCGTAGGCTTTGGCCCGGTAGACCCTCCCGAGGTTGGTGAAGAACAGGATCCAGTGATGAGTGGTCGTCACGAAGAAGTGCTCGACGATGTCATCCGCCCTCAGGGTGGCCCCCCGGACGCCCTTTCCCCCCCTCCGCTGGGATCGGTACAGAGAGGCCTTCGTACGTTTGGCGTAACAGCCCCGGGTGATCTTGACGACGATGACCTCTTCCGCGATGAGATCCTCGATCGTCGCGTCGCCTTCGTGGGGGACGATGTTCGTCTTTCGGTCGTCGCCGTAGCGGTCGACGATCTCGGCGAGCTCGTGGGAGACGATCGAACGTTGCCGTTCCTCGGACGCGAGGATCGCCTGGAAATCCTTGATCTCGACCACGAGGGCGGCGTGGTCATCCTCGATTTTCTTCCTCTCGAGGGCCGCGAGTCGGCGAAGTTGGAGGTTGAGGATGGCCGTGGCTTGCGCCTCATCGATGCTGAGCAACTCCATGAGGCCGCCGCGGGCGTCATCGACGGTGGCGGATGCCCGGATGAGGGCGATGACCTCGTCTAGGACGTCGAGGGCCTTGAGATAGCCCTCCAGAATGTGTACCTCGCGCTGGGCTTCCGAGAGCAGATAGCGGGTCCTCCGAACGACGACCTCGATCTGGTGCGCCACCCAATGGCGGACGAAGCCCTCGAGGGTGAGGGTCCGGGGCACCCCGTCCACGAGGGCGAGCATGTTCGCGCCGAAGGTGTCCTGAAGCTGGGTGTGCTTGTACAGGTTGTTGAGGATGACCTTGGGCACCGCGTCCCTCTTGAGGACGATGACGAGCCTTTGCCCGGTCCGGCCTGAGGTCTCATCCCTGATATCGGCGATTCCGGCGATTCGCCCGTCCCTCGCCAGTTCCGCGATCTTGAGGGCGAGGTTATCCGGGTTGACTTGATAGGGCAGTTCGGTGACGACCAGGCAGGTCCTTCCCTGAATCTCCTCGACCTCCACGACGGACCTCATGACGATCGATCCGCGTCCCGTGCGGTAGGCGTTCTCGATCCCCTCCCGTCCGAGGATGAGGGCTCCCGTGGGGAAGTCCGGCCCTTGGATCCGTTCGATAAGGGCTTCGAGGAGTTCCGCCTTGGGTGCCTTCGGATGCTCCAGGTGCCATTGGATCCCCTCCGCGACCTCCTTGAGGTTGTGGGGTGGGATGTTCGTAGCCATGCCGACGGCGATCCCGGCGCTTCCGTTGACGAGCAGATTGGGGAAGCGGGCGGGCAGGATCGTCGGCTCCTGGGTACGGCCGTCGTAGTTGTCCTGGAAATCGACGGTGTCCTTGTCTATGTCCCGCACCATCTCCATAGCCAGGGGGTCGAGTCGGCACTCCGTGTACCTCGGGGCGGCGGCGGGGTCGTTCCCGGGAGAGCCGAAGTTCCCCTGTCCGTCGACCAGCGGGTAGCGAAGCGACCAATCCTGGACGAGTCGGACCAGGGCGTCGTAGATGGCGGCGTCTCCATGGGGGTGATACTTGCCCATGACGTCTCCGACGACCCTCGAGCACTTGGAAAACGCCCGATCCGGCCGATACCCCCCGTCGACCATGGCATACAGGACCCTGCGATGGACGGGCTTGAGCCCATCGCGTACCTCGGGCAGGGCCCGGCCGACGATCACCGACATGGCGTAGTCGAGATAGGACCTCTGCATCTCGACCTGGAGGTCGACCGGTTCGATCCGCTCCTCGTCGTTCTCAGATGTCAAGGAACCTCACGTCCTTCGCGTTTCGCTGGATGAAGCTTCTTCGGCTTTCGACGTCCTCCCCCATGAGGATCGCGAACAACTCGTCCGCCGCGGCCGCATCGTCGAGGGTGACCCTGAGAAGGGTCCGGGTGTCCGGGTTCATCGTCGTCTCCCAGAGCTCCTGGTGGTCCATCTCCCCGAGGCCCTTGTACCTCTGGATGGCGTTCTCCTTCGGGATCCTCCTCCCGGCCTTCTGGCCTGCGGCGAGCAAAGCATCCCGCTCTCGGTCCGTGTACGCGAACTCCGGCGCGGCGTTGGACCATTTGATGCGGTAGAGCGGCGGCTGAGCCAGGTAGACGTATCCGACCTCGATGAGCGGACGCATGTACCGGAACAGGAGGGTGAGGAGGAGGGTTCGAATATGCTGGCCGTCCACGTCGGCGTCCGCCATCAAGACGATCTTGTGGTACCGGCACTTGACGAGGTCGAAATCCTCTCCGATCCCCGTCCCGAAGGCGGTGATGAGGGCCTGCACCTCCGCGTTGGACAATGCCCGATCGAGCCGGGTCTTCTCGACATTCAGGATCTTTCCCCGGATGGGCAAGATGGCCTGGGTGTGAGGATCGCGTCCTCGGACGGCCGAGCCTCCGGCCGAGTCCCCCTCGACGATGAATATCTCCGATTCGGCCGGGTCCCGGCTTTGGCAGTCCCGAAGCTTGCCGGGCATGCCCCCCGATTCGAGCAGACCCTTCCTCCTGGTCGCCTCCCGTGCCTTCCGGGCCGCGATCCTGGCCGTCGACGCCTGGATGGCCTTGCGGATGACCTCCTTGGCTTCGGCAGGGTGGGACTCCAGCCAGTTGGATAGCCGTTCCCCGACGATCTTCTGGACGAAAACCTTGGCCTCCGTGTTGCCGAGTTTCGTCTTCGTCTGACCCTCGAATTGAGGTTCGCGCAGCTTCACGGAGACGACTGCGGTCAGCCCCTCCCGGACGTCGTCGCCGGTGAGGTTCTCGTCCTTGTCCTTGAGGATCGCCTTGTCCCGCGCGTATCTGTTGACGAGGGAAGTCAACGCGGCCCGGAAGCCTTCCTCATGCGTCCCCCCCTCCGTGGTGGAGATGGTGTTCGCATAGGTGTACACCGCCTCCGAGAAGCCATTCGTCCACTGCATGGCGACCTCAACCGAGATCTTCGCTTCCGGGTCCTCCGATTCGAAGGAAATGATCTCCCGGTGGACGAGATCCACCTTCTTCGTGTCATTCAGGTGCTGGACGTAGTCGATGAGGCCGCCGTCGTAGCGGTAGGTCACGTCCCTGGGTTCCTCGTCCGTTTCGACGTCATCGTCCTCGTCGCCGGGCGCGGCCTTCCTCTCATCGATGAGGGTGATGGACAAGCCCTTGTTGAGGAAAGCCATCTGCTGAAGCCGGTGGCGCAGGGTTTCGTGGTCGAAGACGGTGGTCTCGAAGATCGTTGTACTCGGCCAGAAGGTGATGGTGGTTCCGGTGTCGTCCGCGGCCTCCCCCTTGGCGAGGGGGCCGTTCGGGATGCCGTCGATGAAATCCTGCCGCCAGACGAAGCCGTCGCGCTTAACCTCGGCCTCGAGCCTCTCCGATAGAGCGTTGACCACGGAGACCCCGACTCCGTGAAGCCCGCCGGATACCGCGTAACCGCTCCCGCCGAACTTCCCCCCGGCGTGGAGAACCGTCAGTACGACCTCGACCGCAGAACGCCCCTCGGACTCGACGATCCCTACGGGGATACCCCTCCCGTCGTCGACGACTCTGACACCCCCGTCCGACATGAGGGTGACGACGATGCTGTCGCAGTGCCCAGCCAATGCCTCGTCCACGGAGTTGTCGACCACCTCGTACACCAGGTGGTGGAGGCCCCGCTCCCCCGTGGATCCGATATACATCCCCGGGCGCTTTCGGACCGCCTCCAGCCCCTCGAGGACGGTGATGGACGCGGCCCCGTACTCGGGCACGGGCGCCCTTCCCTGTTTTCCGGCCACCGGATTCGCCTTTCCAAGCGCTTGACGCGGCCAGAGTGGGCACGCGTATCTCCGTCGACCATTCTAGTCGGTCTGAGACTGCTTCTCGCGCTACTCACAGGCCGTCGAGGACGTCTGGGCCCCCCCGTTTGTCTGATTTACCCGTAGGTGTCCCGGGGCCCCCGGCCCCTGACGCTCCTGGGGCCCTTCGTCCATGACCGTGTCGACGGCCGCTGGATCCGTATCGTCGACACGACGGGCCGCCCGATTTCCCCGTTCACCCGGGACCGGATCTTGCCCGAGACGACCCTGAGCTGCTCCGCCCATGCCGTCGACGAGGCCTGGAGGGTCAGGACTCCGTCGTCGAAGGACACGACCGTGCAGTGCCGGGCGATGTCCTCCCCAACTATCTCCTCCCACCTCGCCCCGATGGACGCGATCTCGATCTGCTCCGTCCACCCCATCCGTTCCGTGAACTCCGGGATCTCGTCCCCGATGGACACGGGCTCCCGTCCTCGCCCGTAGGGAACCGGGTCGACCCCCGACCGACGTCCGGCCTGTTTCCCTCCCGACCGACGCCCGGCCCGTCGGCCGGAGCCTTGGCCTCGAGCGGCCTTCCGTGCTCGCTTCATGGCCTCCCGCGCCTGGGCCGCCGCGTCCACCGTTTCGTCCTCCCGCTCACCCATCGGCCGTCACCTTCCCCCCATCGACCACATAGCTCATCCCCCCGAGCGTTTCCGGGACATCGGACCGGACGGCTGCCGTGACGATCACCTGTCGAGCCAGCCTGGACCTCTCCGCAAGCGCGGCCCGCCGACGGGTGTCGAGTTCGGCGAAGACGTCGTCGAGCATGAGCACGGGCTCCCCGTCCTCCCCCGAGTCCGGCCCCCCCTCGGCGGTGAACAGGTCGTACGTCGCCAATCGAAGGGCCAGGGCCGCGGACCACGATTCTCCGTGGCTCGCATACCCCCGAGCGGTTAGCCCGCCGATCGTCACGACGAGGTCGTCTCGATGAGGGCCGACCAGGCACACCCCCCGCTCCCGTTCCTTGTCCGCGACCAGGGCGATCGCCTGAAGCATCCCCTCCCGCAACGCGTCCTCACCCCCTCGATCGAGGGCGGTGTCCACATCGATCGTTCCGTCGTACGACAGCGAGAGATCCGCCGCTCCGGACGTCACGTCCGTGTATGCCGACGCCGCGTGGGGCTTGAGGGAGGCGATCGCTTCGGCCCTGGCCTTGAGGATCTTTGCCCCGACGTCGGCAAGCTTTCCGTTCCACACGTCGAGGGTCGAACCCGGGCCCGCCTTTCCCTTGAGGGATTTCAGGAGGGCTCCCTTTTGCCGGACGATCCGATCGTAGTCGGCAAGGTCGCCCATCACGGTTGGGCTGATGGCCGCGCATAACTCATCGAGAAAAGCCCGTCGCCCCGAGGGCTCCCCCTTCACCAGGTCGAGGTCCTCGGGAGAGAAGACGACCGTTCGAAGGATGTGGGCGACCTCGCGGGGTTTGACCGGCGACCTGTTGAGGCGTGCGGTGTTCGACCCCTTGGACGCGATGACGATTTCGATGCCCATGGCTCGTCCGGCCCGATGGACGATCCCTCGAATCGTCGCCTTTTCGGCGCCCTGCCGTATCAGCGGCCCGTCGGACGCCACCCGGTGGCTGGACAGGGATCCGAGATACCGCACCGCCTCGACGATGTTGGTCTTCCCCGATCCGTTGGGGCCGAGAAGGGTCGTCACCCCCGGAGACAGATCCAGTTCGAGGGCCTCGTACGAACGGAAGTTGTCGAGAAGAAGCGAGCCGAGGTGCATGCCCTAAGCGGATATGCGGATGGGAACAAGAAGATACCTGAACTGCGAGGACGGCTTCCCTCCCGGCTCGTCCATACCGACGAATTCCACGGGCTTGGTCTCCTGGGTGAATCCCAGTCGGACGTAATCCGTCATCATCGCCGTCAAGCCGTCCAGGAGGTACTGAGGGTTGAAGGCGACGGTTATGGACCCTCCGTCGACCACCGCCTCCAGGGCTTCCGACGCCTGGGCGTCCTCCGTCTGCCCCGCATCCAGAACAACCTCTCCCTCGGAGAAGGCCAGGCGCACCGAACTGTTCCTCTCGGCGACCAGCGATACCCTCCTGGTGGCGTTGACGAGGTCGTCGGTTTTCAC
>CAYTLH010000026.1:0-2979 GCA_964438525.1 uncultured Demequinaceae bacterium
TGGATCTCGATGCCGGTGGCTCGCCGGGCGTACTGGGACACCAGGCGCCCGAACGTCTTCATGCGGTGGGTCCAGAGCCAGTGGGCGTACCGGTGGTACCACATGGCGTGGACCCCCTGGTACGAGAGAAGGATGACGAGGCTGGACCGTGCCGCCGGGTCCCGGTGGCGCGCGGTGCAGACGTCCTCATGGATCCGCCTGAAGAATCCGACCCTCGTCGCCTTCGCCATATGCTGTCGTCGCTCCTTGCTGGGTTCGGGTGTTCCGTTTCGAATCTATCGGGGTCGGGACGGGAGCGGGGGCCGAAACGCCCGAGCCGGCCCGTCCGGGGTCACTCCTCCATAAGGTCTTGGTAGAGGGGGGTGGACAGGTAGCGCTCGCCGAACGACGGGATGATCACGACGATCGTCTTGCCCGCGTTTTGGGGACGTTGCCCGACCGTGATGGTGGCGGCGAGGGCGGCCCCGGAACTGATCCCGACGAGGAGGCCTTCCTCCCGGGCCGCCTCCCGGGCAGTCGCCATGGCCGTGTCGCCGGGAACGTCGATGACCTCGTCGTAGATCTCTCGGTTGAGGATCTCGGGAACGAAGTTCGCCCCGATGCCCTGGATCGCGTGGGGGCCGGGCTCCCCGCCGGTGAGGATGGGGGATTCCGCGGGCTCGACCCCGATCACCTGGACCTCGGGTTTCCGGGCCTTGAGGACCTCGCCAACCCCGGTGATCGTGCCTCCCGTGCCAATGCCCGCGACGACGATATCGACGGTCCCGTCGGTGTCGTTCCAGATTTCCTCCGCCGTCGTCGTGCGGTGGATCTCGGGATTGGCGGGGTTGGCGAATTGGCGGGCGAGGATCGCCCCGGGCCTCTCGGCTGCGATTCGCTCGGCCGCCTCGACCGCCCCCTTCATTCCCTCCGGGCCGGGGGTGAGGACGAGTTCGGCCCCGAACGCCCGGAGCAGCGCGCGACGTTCCTTGGACATCGTCTCGGGCATCGTGATGACGACCGTGTAGCCGCGTGCCGCCCCCACGAAGGCCAGGGCGATTCCGGTGTTTCCGGAGGTTCCCTCGACGATCGTCCCACCGGGTTTCAGCGAGCCGTCCCGCTCCGCCGCGTCTACGATGGCGACGCCGAGGCGGTCCTTGACCGAGTTCGCCGGGTTGTAGAACTCGAGCTTCGCGAGGATGGTCGCGTCGACCTCCGCGGCGAGGCGGTTGATGCGGACGAGCGGGGTGTTGCCGATGAGCTTGGTCGCGTCATCGTAGATTCTTGCCATCGTGGGCCTCCTGGTCTTGGCTCAATGGTACGGCGGCGCGGATCAACGCCAGGGGATGCGGGGCGAACGCTGACGCGGGCCTGGGGCCCTCACCCTGAGGCTGTCAGCGCTCTACAGACAGGGGCGACGGGCCGGGCCCATCATGCGGACGACCGCAGGCATCTGGGCAGGGAAAGCGGCGCGGCCGGTGCCGCGGAGCGGGAAATCGCTCATGCCCTGCCTTTCGTCGGTAAGGGTAGCCTAACGTGGTCGTTGGCATCGGGCAAGCCTCCGGTTCGTCTCGGATGTGATAAATGCCCTTGGCGGCCGATGGCGACGGGGGACTATCCTGGAGGTGTTCGGACAACGAAGTCTGAAGGAGGACACCATGGCTGGGCTTTCCGCGACTGTAACTCGGGAGATCACCGTCGAGCCCGAGGACGTGTGGAAGGTGTTGATCGACATCGACCGCCTACCCAAGGTTCTCACCGCGGTCATGTCGGTCAGGAGGCTCGAAGGGCCGGCGGGGTACGAGACCGGGACCAGATATTCCGAGACCCGTCTCGCCCTTGGGGGGCATGTCACCATGGACTGGACGGTGACCGAAGTCGTGCCGGGGCACCGGACGACCATAGAAGCGGACGTCGAAGGCGGGCATCTGGCCATTCAGTACCGATGCCTCCCGAGTTCCCTGGGGACCCGTCTGGAGGCCCACGCCGCGGTGACGCTTCCATCGGAGGGGATCGGCCAGAAGATCCTCGGATCGGTTTCGGCGAACCGGGCCGCGAAGGTCGCGAAGGAGATGTTGGAACAGGACCTCAGGGACATTGCCGCGGCGTTGCGGAAGTAGACGACGGAAGGCCGTGGAATAGCAGGACGAGGGGAGTGGTTGTCGAAAGAGACCGGGGTTGGTGGGCCATAGGGTAGCAATTCAGGCGTGCGATGCGGGCGCTCCCCCCTTCTACCCCCTCGCGCTCGCGTCGCCGGGACGGGGCGGGGCCTTCGGGTCCCGCCCTGGTTCCGTGTCGGGGGGTGTCGGGAGAGCGGTGCGGGCCCCCTATTCGCCGCCGCGCACCGAGATGGTCTGAAGGCGTCGCGCGGCGAGGGCGGCGGCCAAGACCGTCGTGATGACGATGAGGACGAGGCCCGTGCTGAGCCCGACCTGGGACGAAACCCCCCACGTAGACGCCTGCGGCATCGCGATTTCCTCGGCCGGCGCGAGGATCCATTGGCGGATGCTGAGCACTCTTACACCGGGGACGTACCCGCCGATCACACCCTCCCAGAACAGCGCGTAGATGAGGCCGGAGATGATGGCGTTGCGGGTGAAAACCGCGAGGGTGAAGAACACGGTCGTGTAGGCGACCGCGCCGAGGGCCGCGGAGGTCCCGTAGGCCAAGGTGAGCTTCCAGTGCCAGTCGCCCGCGATGGCGCCGGCGAGGGCGATCGGCACGGCCCCCATGGCGAGGGCCGTCGAGACGGCGACGACGAGTTTGGACAGGGCGATGGTCGTCCGGCTGATGGGCTTGGCGAGCAGGTAGACGATCGAGCCGTCCTCGATCTCGGGTCCGATGGCCCCCGTCCCGATGATGAGGCAGACGAGGGGCAGGACGGTGCTCATCGCGAAGTTGTGGAGCATGTGCGCGGTGGCCCAGGGGTCCGCACTCGAGCCCCACCGGGTGGATCCGGCCACGATGAGGAGGATCCCGGGCAGAAGCGCGAAGAGGATC
>CAYTLH010000027.1:0-7752 GCA_964438525.1 uncultured Demequinaceae bacterium
TACCGCAAGATCGCCGGGACGCAAGACCCGGAGGTCAACGACGGCGGCCTCGTCACCGAAGTGACCCTCCCCCCCCTCGATGGGATCATCCTGCTCCGGGAAGACTAGGGCACGGCCCGGGTCTGCTCCACCCTCCATCGACCGTCGCCCCATACGAGGTCTACGTCCACGACCGTGCTCGTCGCCGGGATCTCGACGGTGGTACCGCCATCTCGGACGGTGTGCCCGGACACGTCATACGAGACGCGGACGGTGGCCCGGTTCCCCTCCTCGGACAGGGCCTCACTTAAAGCCACCTCCACCGACAACCCGACGTATCTGAGCTCACCCGATTCCAGTCGCTCCGCGAGCGGGGCGTCGGCTGCCCTGGCCGCGCCGTCGGCGGTCGTGACTTCGAGAAGGGCCCCGGGGTCGGCTTCGGCCAGCGCGGTGATGCGATCCTCGACGAGGGAGACGGCGGCGTCGCCGGGCGCCGAGGCGATGGAGTCGGCCGGGAGGGGGATGGTGGGGAGGTAGTTGTACCCGGGCCCGTCGGGGATGACGGCCCCGATCAGGCGTGCCACCAGGAAGGCCCCCAGGGCCGCCCCGATCGCCAACCCGCTCCGCCGTCCCCAAACGATCGCCGCCCTCCTGATGCGCCAGAGCCGACCGTCCGGGACCCGTACGGTCTCCTCCTCCGGCCCAACGGACCGCAACCGAATCGCCCCCGCCACGGACGTCTCGGGGATCGTCACCGGCACCGGCTCGGAGCAGTCCAGCAGGGCCCGCGCCGCGACCCGGGCCGTCGGACGGGCGGACGGATCGGGGCGGCAGAGGGGTTCCGACCAGGCCTCGATCCTTCCCTTCCCGGCCTCCTCCACGAGGGCCTCGAGCACTCGCCCCAGTGAATACACGTCGCCGGCCGGAGTCGCCCCCACCGCGCGCTCGGGCGCGGCGAAGCCCCGGGTCCCCCTCTCCCTTCGGCTCGACCCCGCCAAGGTGTCCACGAGGACGGCCCTGCTCGGAGACACGACGATATTCGCGGGCGACACGTCCCCGTGAGCGAGGCCACGGGCGTGCATCTCGGCGAGCGCCTCGGCGACATCGATTCCGATGGCGACGCACTCCCCAACGCTCAACCCCTTCCTCACCCTGGACAGGGCCAGGGCAGTCTCCCCTCGGATCCGGGGCATCGTCGCCACGACCTCGCCATCGGCTTCCAGTCCGATTCCTTCGGGGATGCACAATCCCGGGTGATCGACCTCCCTCAAGGCATCGAGCCGCCGGGCGACCTCGGCGAGATCCGCGGAACCGGAGCCCACCACCCTCGTCACCCCGACGCCAAGGCCGGGGGATCGCACGACGCCGATGGGAACGCTCATGCGGGTAGGAAACCAGCAACACCCACGACGCGGGCGATATCCACAGGCCCAGTTTGCGGACGATCAGCCGAGTGTCGCCCGCTCACCCCGGATCGCGCGATACGCGCGTCGTACGGCGACGAGAAGCGCGACGAGGCCGACGAGCCCACCGATCACCCACACCGGAAGGATCATGGCGTACACCTTGAGCCACTCTCCCATGTCGGGGGCGACGCCGGCGATTCCGGCGACGACGCAGGCGACCATACAGTAGACCACCAAGCCACGCCAGGATGCCCGGGTCCACCGCAAACGCACGGTCTCCGGATCGACCGCGGCCCGTAGGTTGGCCACAAGCAGGCAGACGGCAACCCCGTACAGCGCAATCGCGACGACGATTCCCGAGGAGGGGATGGAGTTCTCTCCGAGGACACTCGCACCGAAGACGACGAAACACGCGACGACCACCCCTCCGACCCACCGGAGGGCACGCGGGGTCGGGAGGGCCTCGGTGAGGGACGTCACCTTCCCGTGGGGTCGCAGGTGCCGGACCAGGAGGGCGAGGGCCACGGCCGTCCCGGGCACGCCGATCCACACGTACCAGAAGGGCCAGCGCTCGAGGACGAATGCGCCGGGGAAGACCGCGGCTACCACGAGGAGCGGCCAGCGGAGCCACGCTGGGGTGCGGCGGATCCACGCGGGTACGAGGCCGAGGATCCTGGGCTGCTCGACCACGAGCTGCTCGACGATCAGGAGGGGGACGAAAAACGCGAGGATCGGGTGCCAGAAGCAGGCGAGGACGAGCACGGCCCACCAGGCGACCCCTCCGGTCCCGATGACGGCTTCCTCGTTTCCCACTCCCCATAGGACGCCCGTGAGGAAGAACTCGTATAGGCCCAGAATCGCCCCGGCGCCCCAGAGGGCGGCCATGGTGAACCTAGGATTGGCCCGAAACACCCAGGAGGCCAGCAGGATGGCCTGACCCCCGTACACGATCGCTTGGAGCGGGAACACCCATGGGCCGATGAGCCCGAAGGGTTCGTTGGCGATCGTCACCTCGGCTAAGGCGATGGAGAAGGCGGTCACGAGAAGGGCGACCTTGACGCGATCGACGGTGCCGAATCGAGTGTCACGTGCGGCAGGCGGAGCGCTCATGACACGACCCTAGGAGGATGCGCGGATGCGCCGAAACGGCCTTGCGAATGATCGCTCTGGGGGATCCCCCGGATGGCGGCCCCCGAGGCCCCGCCGTCTTTAGGCCCTGATGGCCTTGTGCCAGGGCCACCAGGACGCGCGGTCGATGTCGTATACGAGGCCGGGCAGGAGCAGGGTCCTGACGACAAGCGTGTCGATGAGCACACCCGCAGCGACGATGAAAGCGATTTGGACAAGGAACAGGAGGGGCAAGACCACGAGCGCCCCGAAGGTCGAGGCGAGAACGATCCCCGCCGAGGTGATCACCCCGCCCGTAACCGCGAGCGCCCGGCGAACCCCCTCGCGGGTGCCCCGGGAGAGCGCCTCCTCCCTCGCCCTCGACATGAGGAAGATCGAGTAGTCGACCCCGAGAGCCACGAGGAAGACAAACGCGAATAGGGGCACCGCGACGTCCGAACCCGGAAAGTGGAAGAGGTGGTTGAACACGAGCGCCGACAACCCGAGAGTCGCGGCGAACGAAAGGACGTTGGCCACCACGATGAGCAGGGGCGCGACCACGGCCCGCAGCAACAAGATGAGCACGAGAAAGATGACGAGGAGAACAAGCGGGATGATCACGCGGATATCGCGCTCGGTCGTGGTACTGGTATCGAGGGCGATGGCGGCGTCGCCCCCGACGAGCGCCGTCGGGTCGGCCGCATGGACCGCATCCCGCACCTCGACGACGATGTCCTTGGCCTCCTGAGTATTCGCCGCGACGTTCGTGACGGCGTCTATCGCGACGCGTCCATCGATGACGATCGGAGAGTCGGAGGCGATTTGCGGGGGCATTCCCTGAACGATGAGTGGGGTCAACTCGTAGACCGTCGAGATCCCGTCGATGGACTGTACCGTGGCCATCACCTCGGCGGCGTGGGCCTCGTCTACATGAATCTGGATGGGCGATGTCGTCCCCGCGTCGAAGTGCTCGGCAAGCACGTCGAGGCCGTCGACCGACTCGATATCGCCAAGGATCTGGTCAGAGTCCCCGACTCCGCTCGCCTTGAAGGTCGGCAGGAAGACCGCGAACACCGCCAATCCGACGAGCGCCGCAACCCAGGTCCTCCGGGGATGCTCCGCGACCGAGCGCGAGATCCGGCCCCACAGCCCGGCATGCTTCTCCACGGTCTTGAGCGAGTCGACATGGTGAACGTCTTCGGGGTGGAAGGTGGGTCGCTTGGGCCAGAACGCGTATCGGGCATGCGAACCCCCGATGAGAAGAATCGCGGGTAGGAACGTCAAGGCTGCCAAATAGGCCGCGAGTATTCCCGTCGCGGCAACGGGCCCGAGCGCTTGGTTCGACGTCAGGTTGGAGAATATAAGCGTCAGCAAGGCGAGTATGACGGTGACCGCGGATGCGGTAATCGGGGCAAACGATCGTTTCCATGCACGGGTCATCGCGTCGTACGGACTCGCGTAACGCCGAAGCTCCTCCCGATACCGGGCCACAAGCAACAGCGAATAGTCGGTCGTCGCCCCGACCACAAGGATGAACATGATGCCTTGGCTCTGGCCGTTGAGGTCGACGATGCCGGAACTCGCCATCCCAAGGACCGCCAGAGCCGCGGTTCCGAGGCCGACGACTGCGGTCGTCAGGACATAGAACGGAAGCACTGGACTGCGGTACACGAGCAGAAGAATGGCGAGGACGACGGAAAGCGCGACGAAAAGAAGCAAAGAATCGATCCCGCCGAACGCGCCTATGAAGTCGGCGAAGAAGCCGACCCCACCCGTCAAGTAGAAGTCTCCCCCGTTGCCGGATTCCTGCCACGCGTCGCGAATGGTCGTGCCAATGGTCGAGGCCAGGAACTCGCCATCAGTGGTGACCAGGACCGAGTCGAAGTCGAACTCGAGTATCGCGACCACAGCCTGCCCGTCGGTGCTCGGCATGACCTGGGGAGGGGCGACGACGAGGTCGCCAATCGTCGTTCCGTCTGCCGTGACCGACTGGTCGAGGATGTCGTCGACGAAGGCTTGCAGTTCCGCGGTCTGATCCTGCGACGTGATGTTGTCGACGACGAGGATCGCCGGGATCGTTGTCGCCGGGTTGAACAGGGAACGCTCGCCCGCGGCCTCGGTTGACTCCACCTTCTGGGGAAGGAACGCGGCCGTGTCGTACTGCTGTTCCTCCGACAGCTTGGGTATCGACGAACCCCCGACCCCGCCCCCGATCGCACACCACAGGACGGCGACCGAAATGACGATGAGGGGGCGCACCCAAACCGGGCACGTACGCAAAGCCATGCGGTCCATTCTGGACCATCTCGACTGGGGTTGCGAACCGACGGATACTCTAAACGGGTGAACGTGATCGATCTCAGGGGCGAGGGCCGCCTCGTGGACTATCACGAAGTATGGGATCTTCAGCGTTCGGTGCTGAGCGAAGTCGCCGACGGCACCCGCCCGGACACCCTCATCCTCGTCGAGCACCCGTCGGTATACACGGCCGGGAAACGCACCGCCTCGAGGGAGCGTCCGGCGGATGGAACGCCGGTGGTCGACGTCGACCGCGGGGGCCGGATCACCTGGCACGGGCCGGGCCAACTCGTCGGATACCCGATCGTCCGGCTCGCCGAGCCGATCGACGTCATCCGCTACGTGCGTTCCCTCGAGGACGCCGTCATCGGGGTGTGTCGGGGCCTGGGGCTCGATGCCGTGAGGGTCGAGGAACGCACTGGGGTGTGGATCCCCGGCGATCCGGGGCCCGACCGAAAGGTCTGTGCGATCGGGGTTCGGGTGGCCAGGGGGGTCACCATGCACGGTTTCGCCCTCAACTGCGACCCCGACCTGGGCCACTTCTCCCGCATCGTCCCCTGCGGCTTGGACGACGCGTCGGTCACATCGCTGTCGGCCGAGTTGGGCCGGGACGTGACCATCGCCGAGGTTGCGCCCGCCGTGGTCGCCGCCCTCGATGCGGCCCTGGCCGACGTACGCTTGAATGCCGCCCCCGTAAAGGAGATCCCGTCATGACCGAACCGGAAGGCCGCCGGCCCTTGAGGGCCGAGGCCCGCAACGCCCAGGTTCCGATCGAACGCAAACCCGAGTGGATCCGGATCACCGCCACCATGGGGCCGGAGTACCGCGAGATCAAGGCCCTGGTCCGCTCCCGGTCCCTCCACACGGTGTGCGAGGAGGCGGGGTGTCCGAATATCTTCGAATGCTGGGAGGACCGGGAGGCGACCTTCCTCATCGGCGGGGATCGGTGCACCCGGCGGTGCGCCTTCTGCCAGATCGATACGGGCAAGCCCGAACCCCTGGACCGGGACGAGCCCGCACGGGTCGCCGATTCCGTCCGGGAGATGGGGTTGAGATACGCCACGGTCACCGGGGTCGCGAGGGACGACTGCTCCGACGGCGGGGCCTGGCTCTACGCCGAGACCACGCGACTCATCCACGAACTCAACCCTGGAACCGGGGTGGAACTCCTCGTCCCGGACTTCTGTGGCGAAGCCCATCCGCTCTCCGAGGTCTTCTCATCCGCGCCCGAGGTGCTCGCCCACAACCTCGAGACCGTCCCCCGGATCTTCAAGGCCATCCGGCCGGGCTACCGCTACGAACGATCCCTCGGGATACTGTCCGCCGCCCGGTCCGAGGGGCTCGTCACCAAGTCGAACCTCATTCTCGGGATGGGTGAGACGACCGACGAGGTCATCGACTCCCTCCGCGACCTGAGGTCCGCCGGCTGCGACCTCCTCACCCTCACCCAATACCTGAGGCCGACCCCGCTGCAACACCCCGTCGAGCGCTGGGTCAGGCCGGAGGAATTCGTCGAACTCGCCGGGATCGCCGACGACCTGGGCTTCCTCGGGGTGATGGCCGGGCCCCTCGTCCGGTCGAGTTATCGGGCGGGGCGGATGTGGGCGCAGGCGATGACGAAGAAGGGGCGACCGATCCCCGACAAGCTCGGCCATCTCGCCCGACCGATGCCGGCCCGCCAGGAGGCCTCGGCTCTGCTGTCGCACGATCCGTAGACCCTATGGCTAGACTGACGACATCATGGCTGCCGATAAGAAACCCCCGAAGGTCAAATGGTGGAAGGCGTTTGGCCAGGCGTTCTCCTTCGTCCGCAAGAACGATCCCTTCTTCCTTCCCGCCTTCATCGTCCTGTTCATCCTCTTCTCGGGGACGGGACTTACCCTCGGATTCCTGGGGGGCTCGACCACAAGCCACATCTATGCGAACGTCCTCGCGACCCTTCTGCTGGTCCTCAGCGTCCTGATCCTCCTCATCAGGCGGATCGACAAGGCGGTGTTCAACCAGGCGGAGGGAACCCCTGGCGGATCGGCCGCAGCCCTGCGATCCATCCGTCGGGGGTGGAGATTCGAAGAGGAGCCCATGGAAGCGGGTGCCAAGGGGAAGGCACTCGTGTTCATCGGAGTGGGGAAGGGCGGGGTCGCTCTCGTCACCGAGGGGGGCCAGGCCGCCACCAGGCCCCTCAGGGCCGCCCGCGCCCGACTCAACCGGATCCTGCCGGGCGCGCCGATCCTCGAGTTCCACGTCGGGCAGGGCCCCGGCCAGCTCTCCCTACGAAAGCTGGTCAAGGCCGTCAAGAAATCCAAGCGGATGCTGAGCAAGCGCGAGCGGAGCGCCATCGAGACGCGCCTGAAGGCCCTCGGGACGATGAACATCCCCGTTCCGAAGGGCATCGACCCCATGAAGGTGCGGCCCGACCGAAAGGCCCTCCGCGGGCGTTGACCGGGATCGTTTCACCCCCTCCCCCGAGGAGATCGAGCCGTAACAGACGCCGAGCCGTAACACCCGCGTAACATTGCTTTCACGCACGGGTAACCGCCACCCCCTAATGTGAGTGTCATCGAAAGTCTGCGTATTCAACAACTTCAACTCCAAGGAGAAAGCATGTTCAAGGACGCCGCCGAGGCGATCGCTTTCGTCAAGAATGAAAACGTCGAGTACGTCGACGTTCGCTTCTGCGACTACCCGGGCATCATGCAGCACTTCGGTGTTCCGGCGTCGCAGTTCAGCGAGGATACCTTCGCCGAGGGGCTCATGTTCGACGGGTCCTCGATCCGCGGCTTCCAGGCGATCAACGAATCGGACATGAAGCTCCTCCCCGACATCGAGACCGCCTACCTCGACCCCTTCCGCAAGCACAAGACGCTCATCGTCAACTTCTTCATCGTCGATCCGCTCACCGGAGAGGCCTACTCCCGCGACCCCCGCAACATCGCGCGCAAAGCCGAGGAATACCTCAAGTCGA
>CAYTLH010000028.1:0-6237 GCA_964438525.1 uncultured Demequinaceae bacterium
TCCGGGGGGCTCGTACGGGTTCCGTCCCGCCGGGAGTCCACATCGGGGGCAATCCCATTCGTCGGGGATTTCCTCGACATCGCTCGTGGCGAAACTGGGCTTGACCACGTGGCCATTCACGCAGAAGTAGGCCACCTGGATCCTGGGAGCCGACTCTCCGCGTTCGTCCTCTCCCATGGGTCCAGCGCCGACCCGCGATCCTCTGATCGCGCTTCCACCCGCCATCGACACTCCCCTGACTAGGACTGCATGTACTTGGTCACCACGCCAAGAAGGACAATGACCATCCCGAACACGATAACTACACCCCAGGTGATCCGGTCAAGGTTTCGCTCTCCGGATCCGGTCGCGCTGACTCCCGAGGCGATCCCTCCCCCGAACATGTCGGCGATGCCGCCACCTTTCCCCCGGTGCATGAGGACGAGCGCGATGATGAGAACGCTCGAGACCACCAATAGGACCCACAGGATCGTGGTGAGGATGTCCATGGGACTCCTTATGGTCGGGGGTTCTGGTTCAGGATACGCGAGGATCGCTGGTCGTCGTTACCCGACTACGTGCGAGCGGAAACGGACGATCGCGGCAAATTCCTCGGGATCGAGGCTCGCGCCGCCGACGAGCGCGCCGTCGACGTCCTCTTCGGACATGATCGCGGCGATGTTGCCGGACTTCACGGAGCCCCCGTACAGGATCCGGGTCGACGCGGCCACGTCGTCCGAGTAAAGCTGGGCGAGCCTGCCTCGAATCGCCCCGCACACCTCCTGGGCATCAGCCGGGGTCGCGACTTCGCCCGTCCCGATCGCCCAGACGGGCTCGTAGGCGATGACGAGTTGCCTGACCTGATCGGCGGACAACCCCTCCAAGGCACCATCAAGTTGGCCGAGGGTGTGCTCCACGTGGCGTCCCTCCTTGCGGACGTCGAGGCCCTCGCCGATGCAGAGGATGGGGACGATCTCCGCGGCAAACGCCGCCTTGACCTTGGCGTTCACAATGGCGTCGTCCTCGCCGTGGTATTGGCGTCGCTCCGAGTGCCCGATGACGACGTACGTGGCCCCGAGGGAGGCGAGCATGGGGCCAGACACCTCTCCCGTGAAGGCGCCGCTGGTGTGGGCGGAGACATCCTGGCCTCCGAACACGATCGGCAGTTGGTCGGCCTCGACGAGCGTCTGGACCGAACGAAGGGAGGTGAAGGAAGGCAGGACCGCCACCTCCACCTCGCCGAAGTCGTGCTTGGCGTCCCGGAGGAGCCAGGCGACCTTCTGGACGGTATGGGTAGCCTCGTGGTGGTCGAGGTTGAGTTTCCAGTTGCCTGCGATCAAAGGAATGCGGGACATGTCAGCCCTCCAAGACGGATAGGCCGGGGAGGACCTTGCCTTCGAGCAATTCGAGGCTGGCCCCACCGCCGGTAGAAATGTGACTGAACTTCGACTCGTCGAAACCGAGGAGGCGGATCGCCGCGGCGGAGTCGCCCCCGCCGACGACGGAGAATCCATCGGAATCGGCCATGGCCTGGGCGACCGCCTTGGTGCCGGCCGCGAAGGCCTCCCATTCGGACACCCCGACGGGGCCGTTCCAGACGATCGTCTTCGCGTCGGCGATCTTGGCGGCGAAGGTTGCGGCGGATGCGGGCCCGATGTCGAGGCCCATCTTGTCGGCCGGGATCTCGTCGGCCGGGACGACGGAATTCGGAGAGTCCTCGGCGAAGGCCTCCGCGACGACGATGTCCGTCGGGAGGACGATCTCAACGCCGTTTGCGGTGGCGGTTTCGAGGTATCCCTTGACCTTGTCGACCTTGTCGGCCTCGAGAAGGGAGGTGCCCACCTCGTATCCCTTGGCGGCAAGGAAGGTGTATCCCATTCCCCCGCCGATGAGGATCCTGTCGGCCTTGGTCAGGAGGTTCTCGATGACCCCGAGCTTGTCGGAAACCTTGGCCCCCCCGAGGATGACCACGTAGGGGCGTTCCGGGTTCTCGACGGCCTTGGAAAGCGCCTCCACCTCCTTCTGGACGAGCAGGCCGGCGGCGGCGGGCATCAGCTGGGCGACGTCGTAGACGGACGCCTGCTTGCGGTGCACCACGCCGAATCCGTCGGAGACGAAGACGTCCCCGAACCGGGCAAGCTCGGAGGCCAGGGCTTGGCGGTCCTCGTCGGTCTTCGACGTCTCACGGGGGTCGAAGCGAACGTTCTCGAGCATGGCGACGTCACCATCGTTCAGGGCCGCGACGACGTCCTTGGCGGACGTCCCCACGACGTCGTCCGCGAGGGTCACGGGGACGCCGAGAAGTTCCGCCAGACGAGCGGCGGCCGGGGCGAGGGAGTACTCAGGTTTGGGGGTGCCCCCGGGTCGGCCGAGGTGGGCCATGACGACGACGCGCGCGCCCTTCTTGCGCAACGCGTCGATGGTCGGGATGGACGCGCGGACCCGCCCGTCGTCCGTGATGGTCGTGCCGTCGAGTGGGACGTTGAGATCGGAGCGTACGAGAACGCGCTTTCCCTTGAGGTCGCCGAGCGAGTCGATGGTCTTCATTTCTCTCCTAAACAGTGGTCGTCACACGGAAACGCCCGTGAACGCCAGAAGCGTGCACGGACGTTTCCATGGAACTCGTTAAAGGCGTTCGCCCATGTACACGGCGAGGTCGACGAGACGGCACGAGTAGCCCCACTCGTTGTCGTACCAAGAGATGATCTTGACCTGGTCGCCGATGACGCGGGTCAGTGGAGCATCGAAGATCGACGAGGCGGGCTGTGTGACGATGTCCGTCGACACGATCGGCTCCTCGGTGTAATCGAGGATGCCCTTGAGCGGGCCCTCGGAGGCCGCCTTGACGGCGGCGTTCACCTCGTCCACCGTGACCTCCTTGGAGGCGGTGAAGGTGAGATCGACAGCCGAGCCCGTCGGGGTGGGGACCCTGATGGCGAAGCCATCGAGCTTGCCCTTGAGCTCGGGGAGCACGAGGGAAACGGCCTTGGCGGCGCCGGTGGTCGTCGGAACCAGGTTGATGGCGGCCGCACGGGCGCGACGAAGGTCGCGGTGCGGGCCGTCCTGGAGGTTCTGATCGGCCGTGTAGGCGTGAATCGTCGTCATGAGCCCGTGCTTGATGCCGATGCTGTCGTTCAGAGCCTTGGCGACGGGGGCCAGGCAGTTCGTCGTGCACGAGGCGTTCGAGACGATGTTGTGCTTGGCGCTGTCGTAGGTCTCGTGGTTAACACCCATGACAAAAGTGGCGTCCTCGTTCTTCGCGGGGGCAGAGATGATGACCTTCTTCGCTCCGGCGTCGATGTGGGCCTTGGCGACGGTGGCGTCGGTGAAGCGGCCGGTCGACTCAAGGACGATGTCGGCCCCGAGCTTGGTCCAGGGAAGTTTCGTGGGGTCCTTTTCGGCGAGGCCGGCGAAGGACTTACCGTCAACGGTGATGGTCGTATCCGTGTAGGACACCTCTGCTTTAAGACGTCCGAGAACGGAGTCGTATTTGAGGAGGTGGGCGAGGGTCTTGTTATCCGTGAGGTCGTTGACCCCGACGATCTCGACGTCTGCACCCATCTCCATGACGGCGCGGAGGAAGTTCCGCCCGATTCGGCCGAAGCCGTTGATCCCGACCTTGATGGTCACGTTATTCTCCTTGGCTCGCACCAGGACTACCGGTGCGGATTCTAGGTATGTATCTTGTGCACACCCACGTGCGCCGTCCCCGCACAAGGCGGGAAACCGGTATTCAGGCTACTACGAATAAGGGATCGTGGGCTCGTGACGAAGGTCCCCGGGCGGTGGCCTTTCCGTCAGATGTCGAGCATCTCGGCCCGAAGGGCGGATTCCGTGTCCGGGATCCCCAGCTCCTCGGCCCGCTTGTCGGCCATCGCCAGGAGTCGTCTAATCCGTCCGGCGATGGCGTCCTTGGTCAGCGGCGGGTTGGCGAGAGCCCCCAGTTCCTCTAGGGACGCCTCTCGGTGACCGAGCCTGAGGTCGCCCGCCTCCTTGAGGTGGCGGGGTATCTCGTCTCCGAGAATCTCGAATGCGCGTCCTACCCGGGCCCCGGCGGCCACGGCGGCCCGGGCGCTCCGGCGAAGGTTGGCGTCGTCGAAATTGGCGAGGCGGTTGGCGGTTCCCCGCACTTCCCGCCGGGTCCTCTTCTCCTCCCACTCGAGTACCGAATCGTGTGCCCCCAGGCGGGTCAGGAGGGCGCTGATGGCGTCCCCGTCCCGGATGACGACCCGATCGACTCCCCGCACCTCCCTGGACTTGGCGGGGATGCCCAGGCGTCGAGCGGCCCCCACGAGGGCGAGAGCCGCCTCGGGCCCGGGGGACGTGACCTCGAGGGCGGACGAGCGTCCGGGCTCCGTAAGGGAGCCGTGCGCCAGGAACGCCCCCCTCCACGCGGAGACGGTGTCTTCGATGGTTCCGCCGACGACCTGGGGCGGGAGTCCGCGAACGGGCCTTCCCCGATGATCGAGCAAGCCCGTCTGACGGGCGAGGGACTCTCCATCCTTGACCACGCGAACGACGTAGCGGTTTCCCTTTTTCAGCCCTCCGCCGGAGACGACGATGATCTCTGACGAGTGGCCGTACGTCTCCTGAAGGAATTGGCGGAGGCGCCGGGCCCCGGCGGCGATGTCGAGTTCGGCCTCGATGACGATTCGTCCGGAGACGATATGCAGCCCCCCGGCGAACCGCAGCATTGTGGCGACCTCGGCCTTGCGGCACGAGACCTTGTCGACGACGACGCGGGCCAACTCGTCCTTCACCGTCGCCGTCAAAGCCATGGGGCTATCCTGCCACGAGTTGCTCACGCCCTAGCCTCCGAGGATGCGGTCGAAGGAGTCGCGATAGGCGGCGCCCAAGGACTCGGGGTCGTGCCGATCGACCGTGCCGTCGAGCCGTACGGCCCGGACGAGGGGCTCGCTCCCCCACGCCTCGATCGCCTCGAGCAATCCGTCGTCATCGGCGTGGGTCTCGTCCACGATGACGATCGCGGGGACGAAGTCCGGGACCGTCGTCCGCAGGGCGGCGATGTCGTCGACCCGGCCCATCCCTATCGTCTCTCCGTCTTCGTGGGCGATGTTGAGGGTGATGATGCTCTTCGGCCCCGCGTGAACGAGCGCGGAAGCCACGGGTTCGATGAGGAAGTGGGGCAAGACGGAGGAATACCAACTTCCCGGGCCGAGGATCACGACATCGGCGTCGGAGACGGCGGAAAGGGTCTCACTCGGAACCCTGGGCTGGGGCGGATCCAGCCATACGCGTTCGATCCGGCCGATCGCGGTCGCGACCGCCACCTGCCCGACCACCGTGCGAGCCTTCCCGTCCGACTCGACCTCCGCCCGAATCTCGAGGGCCTCACCGGCCAAAGGAAGGACCTTGCCCTGAGCACGGAGAAGCCGGGCCACCCAGTCGAGCCCCTCGATGATGTCTCCCGTCCTGTTCCAAAGGCTGGCGATCAGGAGGTTCCCGACGGTATGCCCGTCCAGGGCGCCTTCAGTCGAGAAGCGGTGCTGGAGGACGTCGCGCCACAGGCGCCCCCACTCGGTCTCTTCACAGAGGGCCGATAGCGCCATGCGCAGGTCGCCGGGAGGGGGGACGTGGAGCTCGTCCCTGAGCCTCCCCGAGGATCCCCCGTCGTCGGAAACGACGACGACGGCCGTGAGGTCATCCACGTGGGGCCTGAGGGCCGAAAGCGAGGAGTACAAGCCGTGTCCCCCGCCGAAAGCCGTCACTCGTGGCGGTGTCATACGTCGCGATCCATGTCTCGATGGGAGACCCTGACGGTATACCCGAGGTCCCGAAGCCGCTTGGCCGTCTCTTCGACGATCGCGACCGAGCGATGCCTGCCCCCGGTGCAGCCTACGGCGACGGCCACGAAATGCTTGTCGTGGGCCCGATACCGGCTTAGGGCAACCTCGAGGACCTTCGTCAGGGCCGATAGGAACTCCTCGGCGCCGTCGGACGACAACACCCTGTCCCGGACTCGGCCGTCGAGCCCCGTGAGGGCCCGCAGCTCGGGAACCCAATGGGGATTGTCTAGGAAACGAACATCGGCCACGAAGTCGGCGTCGACGGGGACGCCGTTTCGGAAACCGAAGGACAGAAGGTTGACGAGGAGGGAGCCGACGCCGTCCTCTCCAAGCTCGGCGACGAATCTGGCGGCGAATTCGTGGACGGTCGTGTCCGACGTATCGATGACGATATCGGCCCTCTCACGTATCTCCGCGAGGGTTTCCCTTTCCTGGCGGATCCCTTCGAGGA
>CAYTLH010000029.1:0-7363 GCA_964438525.1 uncultured Demequinaceae bacterium
TGTTCTGACAGAAGAACACGATGGGCGCGTTGTTGACGGCCGCGAAGACGAGGGCCTCGTTCGTATCCCCCTCGGAGGTGGCGCCGTCGCCGAAATAGCAGATGACGGCCGCATCGTGGTCGGGCCGTCCCGAGCCGACAAACCCGTCCATATCCATCGCCATGGCAAAGCCGGTGGCGTGGAGGGTCTGGGATCCAATGACGAGGGTGTACAGGTGGAACCGGTGTTCGCTCGGGACCCAACTCGAGTGCTCGAGCCCCCGCCAAATCTTCAAGGTGCTGGCGAGGTCGATCCCCCGGAGGTAGGCGACCCCATGCTCCCGATAGGACGGGAAGACCCAGTCTCGCTCGGACAACGCGTGACCGGAACCGATCTGGGCGGCCTCCTGCCCGACCAGGGAAACCCACAGGGCGAGTTCCCCCTGCCGCTGAAGGGCCGCCGCCTCGACGTCGAAGGCCCGGACGACGACCATCTCGCGCCACATGGCCCGGAGTTCGTCGGCGCTGAGTTCGTCGGCCAAGGGGGTATAGACGGGGTGGGTCACCCTCTCCCCGGTATGGCTGAGGAGCCTGACGACGCCATCCTCCGACAACGGTCCGGAGCCGTTCACATCCACCTCCGCGTGCCTGGCCGTGGTCGATTATCGATTCAACCTACGCCAGCGTAGGCTACGCCTGCGTAGGTTGGCAAGCGACTCGGCTAGAGGCGCGAGGAAAACGCGGCGAGGCTCGCGATGAGCCGCTCGTTCTCCTCCGGGCTTCCAATGTTGATACGTACCCCTTCGCCGGCGAAGGGCCGGGCGAGGATGGGGATATCTCCGTCCCTGAGGTGCGCCGCCAACTCCGTCGCCTGGTCGCCGGCCCCGATCCACAAGAAGTTCGCTTGGGTCTCCGGGATGGTCCACCCCTGGCCCCGGAGCGCCTCGAGCACCCGCTCCCGCTCCTTGACGATCGCCTCCACCCGATCGAATAACTCGGCCTCGACCTCGAGTGAGGCCAGCGCGGCCTCCTGGGCGACACTCGAGACGGAGAACGGGGTCACGCACGGCTGGATCGCGGCGACGATCTCCGGATCCCCGAGGGCGTACCCGACCCTGAGGCCCGCGAGGCCGTACGCCTTGGAGAACGTTCGGACGACGAGGAGGTTGGGATGGCGAGAAAGGAAGGCGACACCGTTCGCCGCCGAGGGGTCGCGGATGAACTCCATGTAGGCCTCGTCGAGGAGGACCAATACCCGCTCGGGGACCCGCTGCATGAATCCCTCGAGCTCGTCGACGGCGAGCGCCGACCCCGTCGGGTTGTTCGGGGAGCACAGGAATATGACCTTCGTCCGATCGGTGACGGCTTCCGCCATCCCGTCGAGGTCGTGCCGCCCGTCGGGTAGGAGGGGGACCTGGACGGGTTCGGCGCCGCTGATCCTGACGATGATGGGGTATGCCTCGAACGATCGCCAGGCGTAGACGACCTCGTCTCCCCCCTCCGCGAAGGCCTGAAGGGCATGGCCGAGTACGGCCACCCCGCCGGCTCCGACCACCACCCGCTCCTCCTCGAAGCCGTACCGCCGGGCGATCGCCTCGGTCAGGTCCCGGCTGAACATGTCGGGGTAGCGGTTGACCGAGGCCGCGGCCCGGGCGATCACGTCGACGACCGACGGAAGCGGGCGGTAGGGATTCTCGTTGGAGGAGAGCTTGATGGGGTCGGGCCCCTCCGCCTCCCTGGCCCCAGGCACGTACCTGGGCAATCCTGCCAGGGCATTCCGCCGTTCCGGGAGGGTCATAGGCCTAGCATGCCATTGCCGTGGAAGAATGTCGGACATGAGGTTCCTGTGGCGTATCGGTGTGACCGCCTTTGCGATCTGGGTCACGACCAAGCTCGCTCTCGATATCGTGGTCCACGGCGGAAACGACACGTGGTGGGGCCGGGCCTTGACGTACCTCGGCGTGGCGCTCATCCTCGTCATCGTCAACGCCATCGTGAAACCCTTGGTGAAGGTCGTCACGATCCCCGTCCGGATCCTGACCCTCGGGCTGTTCTCCCTCGTGATCAACTGGGGGATGCTCGTCCTCGCCTCGTGGCTGTCGGAGAAGCTGGACTTCGCCACTCTCGAGGTGGGCGGTTTCTGGAAGACCCTTCTAGCGGCCCTCGTCATCTCGGTCATCGTGATGATCCTCGGCGGCGGGGCCAAGTCGAAGAAGTCCTGAGTCCGGTAGGGGCGGCCTACGGGGCCGCGGAGGGCACGCGCACCGGGAGCGTGGCCGGTATGGTGAGCCCCGTCTCGCTTCGGGTCACCTCGAATACGATCCGGGTACATGACCGCCCCTCCGTATCCCAGAACGCCTCCGTGTCTTCGATCCACCGCCGGATCGAGGGGTCGGGGTGGGTTTCGACGATGGTGGCCGTCCTGACGTAGGTCGCGAGTTCGTGCCGCGCGACGATGTCCCGATCCGCCCGACGGTCGGCCTCGCTGTCCGACGCCCCGAGGTCTCGCCGAGCCGTGGTCCACTCCGGCGTGTCGGGATTGGGAGAGGCGTCCAGGGCCGCCACCGTGTCGCTTGGGTGTTCCAGGCTCAGGACCTTGACCCCCGGCTCGGGTTCGGCCCGGCCGACCGGTGCCCCCGCCGTGAGGACCGCGGAGACCGCGTATCGGTCCGTGAACGCCGGGGCGGAGGCCAGCGCCATCGCGGCGATCCCGCCCTGACTGTGCCCGACGAGCATCACCTCCTCCCCCGGGCGGATTCCCGCGTCCGCCATCGCGGACGCCACCGCCGTGGTCAGGTCGGACGCCCCGCCGGCCATGAGGAGCGCGTTTGAGGTGGTGTCGAGTGGATTCGCACCCCCGTCCGGAACCCAATCCTGCGTCCCGGGGATCTCCACGATCCAGGAACGGACCCCGTCCGGATCCTCGATGCGGTCGACGGCGATCCGACTGGCCCCGTCGACTCCCTCCGGAGCGAGCCCCCCAAGCCGGTCAAGCACGTCGGCCATCCCGACCGGCGCATCGACCGTCTTGGCCTCCACGGGGAAGACGAGGACGTCCCTGAGGTCGCCGAGGATCTCGTCGAGGGCGAGGGACACGCCGGCGAGAGTCGCCGACAGCGCCTCGACCAGATCCTCGGGAAGGTCGATCCCCACCCCCTCGCCCAACGCCCGCGGCAGGGCGATCAGGGAGCGGAACTCCCCGTCCGCCAGCGAGAGGACGCCCTGAAGGTCGTCCCCATACACCAGGGGGGCGAGGTTGGGGGGAGCATCGGGCTTGACGGCGTCCGCTGCCCAACCTCCCGCGGCCGCCGCCCAATGCAGCGGCATCCATCGCGGTGTACGATCCTCGATCCGGTGGGCCGTGGCCCCCACTCCCGTTCCGACGATCGTGCGGGAGGCCCAGACGGTGAGCGAGCCTATCGCGACCGCCTTATCCCAGGCCCGTCCGATCCACCCCCACCCCGATTCCGCCGACCTTTCCGCCTCCTCCAGAAGCCTGACGGTCTCCCTGAGGTTCTCTGCGATGCCCTCGATCTCCCCGGCCGTTCCCGTCGCCCCACCCGCTCCCCGATCGATCCAGGCCAACTGATCCGCCACTCGGTCCCTTTCCGAAACCCGCGCCGGGTCCACGCCGATTCCCGACACCGCCCACGAGGCCGCGCGGGAGGCCCGTCCGATCGCCTCCAGATGGATGGCGGCCACCCCGAGCATCCGCGACGCCCGGTCGAGATCGTCGAGCCGGGCCCTTGTTCCCCCGGCGCCCCCGATGACGGTGACGGCCTCGCTCATGACGTTCGGGAGAGGATGTGGACGGTCGTGGCGGCCTCCCTGACCCTGGTCTCGACGGCGAGGACGAGTCGCCTCGCTTGCTCGAGTCGCGCGTGATACAGGGCGGCCACGTCCGACACCCATTCGACGTCGTCGGACCGGGCGAGCAGCCCCAACACCCTGCCGAGGTCGTCGAGGGACATCCGAAGCATGCGGGGAACGAACGGGGGGACGACGACCGGTCGAGACGCGTCGAGCATGGTGAGGACGCTAAACGGCCCGGGCCCCGGCGACGGAGGGTTTCCGTCGATCGGGGACGTGAGCGTCCCGACGACTCCCGGGGGACATCCACGGGTTTCCTAGGCCTCCCCATGAAAGAATGGGTCCGTGACCCGGTCGTGGAACAACCTCGAGGACATCGACCCGGCCATACCCCTGGGGCCGCTCGACGGGCGGTACCGAGCCGTCGTCGCCCCCCTCGTCAACCACTTGAGCGAGGCCGCCCTCAACCGGGCGCGGGTGAGGGTCGAAATCGGCTGGCTCGTCCATCTGGCCGGCTCCAAGCAGATCCCCGGGGTGTCGGCGCTCTCCCCCGACGACAGGAAGTACCTCTATGACATCGTCGCCTCCTTCGGGGAGGCGGAGATAGAGGAGTTGGCCGAGACGGAACGGGTCACGATCCACGACGTCAAGGCCGTCGAATACTTCCTCAAGAAGCGGTTGGCCGACGCGGCCGACCATGTTCCCGACACGGCGTTGCCCTCGCTCACCGAGTTGGTGCACTTCGCCCTCACCTCCGAGGACGTCAACAACCTGGCCTACGCCCTGTCGATCCGCGGCGCCATCGAGGACGTGTGGCTGCCGGCCGCACGCGCCCTCATCGACGACCTCGCCTCCCTCGCCGAGGAGCACGCCGACCTGGCCATGCTGTCCCATACCCACGGCCAGCCCGCCACCCCCACCACCCTGGGCAAGGAGATCGCCGTCGTCGCCTCGAGGCTTACCCGGCAGCTTCGTCAGGTCGAGCGTCAGGAATGCCTGGGCAAGATCAACGGAGCGACCGGTACCTTCGCCGCCCACACGGTCGCGATCCCCAAGGCCGACTGGCTCAAGATCTCCAAGGGTTTCGTCGAGTCCCTCGGGCTTGCCTGGAACCCCCTCACCACGCAGATCGAACCCCACGACTGGCAGGCCGAGTTGTTCGCCGCCGTCGCGCGATTCAACAACGTCCTGCACAACCTCGCCACGGACGTCTGGACCTACATCTCGCTCGGATACTTCGTCCAGGTCCGCGGCCAGGGCTCCGTTGGTTCCTCGACCATGCCGCATAAGGTCAACCCCATCCGGTTCGAGAACGCCGAGGCCAACCTCGAGATCTCGAACGCCCTCCTCGGCTGCCTGGCGACCACCCTCACGACCAGCCGTCTTCAACGCGACCTCACCGACTCCTCGACCCAACGCAACATCGGCGTCGCCCTGGGTCACTCCCTCCTCGCCATCAAGAACGTCCGACTGGGCCTGGCCGGCCTCGACGTCGACCCCGCCGCCCTCGCCCGCGACCTCGACGACAACTGGGAGGTCCTCGGGGAGGCCATCCAGACCGCCATGCGCGCGGCGTCGCTCGCCGGCACCCCCGGTATGGAGAATCCGTACGAGCGCCTCAAGGACCTGACCCGGGGGAAGAAGGTCGACGAGGATGCCCTCCGCGATTTCGTGGAATCCCTCGGGCTTCCGGACGATGTGACGACCCGGCTTGCCGACCTCACCCCGGCCACCTACACCGGCCTGGCGTCGCGCCTCGTCTCCCTCCTCGACAAAGGATGACTGACCTAAGGACCCGCCGGCTCCGGGTCGAGGTCCTGATCGTCCTCGGCCTCAGCCTCGGCCAGTCGGGCGTCTTCGCCATCTGGAGGCTGGTCCAGAGGTACCTGTCGTCCAAACCCATCGGCTCGCAGACGACCACCCTGCACCCGTCGGTTTCCAAGCTCGACGTCATGGACCTCATCTACCAACTCCTCAAGATCGGGTTCTCGGTCGTCCCGGTCGCGCTCGCGTTGTACCTTCTCGGCTCCGGCGTACACCGGGCCCGAGAGACGCTGGGGCTGGTCTGGCGTCCGCGGTGGACGATGCTCGGGCGAGACCTCGGCCGGGGGATGGGCCTGGCCCTCCTCATCGGCCTCCCCGGCCTCGGCCTGTACGTCGCGGGTCGGGCCATGGGCCAGGTCGTCGGGATCAACGTGAGCGGGCTTCCCGACGCCTGGTGGTCGGCCCTCGTCCTCCTCCTCTCGGCCTGCGCCACCGGCCTTCTCGAGGAAACCGTGGCGGTGGGATACCTCCTCACCCGGCTGGGGGAGCTGAGATGGCGGATCCCGGCCGCCGTCCTCGCCTCTTCCGTCCTCCGCGCTTCCTACCACCTGTACCAGGGGTGGCCGATGGCCGTGGGCAACCTGGTCATGGGGATCGTCTTTTCCCTCGCCTATCTCAGGTGGAAGCGGCTCGGCCCCCTCATCGCGGCGCACGCACTGCTCGACCTGACCTCCTATATCGGGCCCGAAATCGCTCCCGAGTCCTGGCTCGAGTTCTTGCGTCTCGCGTAAAGGGTCCCCGGCCTCCTAGACTCGGGGCCATGGCCCGCGCCGTCACACCTTCGAGCAAGCCGAAGGCGGACGCCTCCGCCAAGCGGAAGGCGCACGCTTCCGGCAAGCCGAAGACGGACGATCCCCCCGTTCTGGTGGTCGACTCCCCGACCGAGCGGACCCACCTCGTCAGCGACCTCGTCAAACTCGTCCTCACCGTCGTCGGCGTTGTCCTCGTGCTTCTGATCGGGGCCTATGCGTCCGGTACCGCCACCGGCCTCACCCACGACATCCAGGAGGCCTACACCTTCCTCAACAAGCTCCTGGTCGCCCCGGCCAACATCCTCGAGGGCACCGTGACCCTCGTCGTCCCGATCGTCATCATCCTCGCCCTGGCGACGCGTCGCGAACCCCGCCGGATCATCGAGGCTTTGGGGGCCTTGGGGCTCGGCATCGTCGCGACGCTCCTGGCGGAGGAGGGCACCCGGAGGTGGGGATCGACCGAGCTTCTCGACAGCCTGAGCATCACGGAGGGCGGGCTCGCCAGGGTCGTCATCCCGGCCTATTTGGCGGGTGTCGCCGCCCTCCTCACCGCAGCCGGGCGGCGGAGGGTCTTCCGCCCCATCGCCGTCTCGTGGTGGGTGCTGTGGACCGCCCTCGCCATCGCCGCCATCAGCGGGCTCGCGACCCTGGCCGCCGTCCTCTCCGCCGTCTTCATCGGCCGGGCCGTCGGCCTCCTGGTCCGCTACGTCATGGGCTCCCCGACCGATCGGGCCTACGGCAAACACCTCATCGAGGGCATCCGCCGGGCCGGGTTCGAGCCCAAGCGGATCATCCGGGTGGACGCGCTGGCGGACATCCCCGACGTCGAGGTGGATCCCACGTGCCAGGCGCTCGCCCGGCTCCGCCAAGGCCGCGTCTACCAACTCACGACGATCGAGGGGCACAACCTCTACGCCGTCGCCCTCGACGGAGACCAGGTGGTCGCCGGATCCCTGCAGAAGCTCTGGCGTTCCATGCGGGTCCGGGGGATCGACACGC
>CAYTLH010000030.1:0-17751 GCA_964438525.1 uncultured Demequinaceae bacterium
ACGGACTGGTGGCCGACGAGCACGAGGGAGTCCCCCCACTCGTCGACGAGGGACGTAGCGGGGGCGTCTGCGGTTGTGAGGAAGAGCGTGTTGCCGGGTCCGAGGCCGGGCGGGAGGGAGCCGGAGTATCCGACGATGGCAAGCAGGGGGGCGGGGGCTTGATCGGGGGAGCGGGTCGCGGCGAGGGCCTCTCGGATTCCGATGGCTCCGTAGCGCTCGCGGAGGGCCGTGGCGGCCCCGACGACGACGACGTCGGCGGCGGCCCGGAGCACCCGGACGATGCGGAGGTCCATGGGGCCGGAGAGGGACCGGCTCGATCCGTCTTCCCCGGTGGCCTCGCCCCCGGGCCCGGCGATCATGCCGAGCCGGATCATCCCCGGGGGGTGGGGGTAGAGGGAGCGGAGATCGTCTTCGGATGGGGTCTCGGCGATGGGCCGTTCGGTGGGGTGGGTTTGGGTCAGCGTGGTGTCGCCCGGATGCTTCATGGGTCGACCGTACCGGAAAGGGGTCGCCTAGCCGCGGAGGGAGTCGATCCTGGCCTTTTCCACGTCGATGTCGAAATCGGCCTCCGGCCAGGAGAGGTCGAGTCCTTCGAGGGCGGAGGTCAGGAGCTCGGTGACGGCGAGGCGCGCGAACCACTTCTTGTCCGCCGGGATCGCGTACCAGGGGGCGAGGTCCGTCGAGCAGCGGTCGAAAACGTCCTGGTACGAGGCCATGTACTCGTCCCAGCAGAGACGCTTGTCGATGTCGTGGGGGTTGTACTTCCAGTACTTGTCCGGGCGTTCCACGCGTTCGGCGAGCCGCTCAAGCTGTTCCTCGGGCGAGACCATGAGGGCGCATTTGACGATTGTCGTGCCCCGGGCGGCGACCTTGTCCTCCCACTCATTGATCTCGTCGTAGTGCGTCCCCCACACCTCCGGTGGCTCGAGATTCTCCACCCGGACCACGAGGACCTGCTCGTAGTGGGACCGGTCGAATACCCCGATCCTGCCGGGAATGGGCAACGCCTTTTCGATGCGCCACAGGTAGTGGTGCTTGCGCTCCTCTTCCGTTGGCGCCCCGAACGCCCTCACCTGCGTCCCGTAGGGGTTGACCATGCCGACGACGTGGCCCACGATGCCGCCCTTCCCGGCGGTATCCATCCCCTGAAGGACGAGGAGGACGGAACGGTCGTCGTCGCCGGATTTCACCCGGGCGTAGAGCATCTCCTGGAGGTCATACAGGTCGCGGCCCCTCCGTTCCATCTCGTCGACGCCGTCGTCCTCGCCGCCCTTCCAGCCCGGGCTCGAATCGTGGTCGAAACCCTCGATGGTGAAGCCCGGATTGACCCGAAGCTTCTCGGTCGGGTGGGTGGTCCAGCGCCCGTCGTGCCCCATGATTCGCTCCCTTCGCCGCAGACGAATCCTGTCGCCATTGTGGCAGGTCAAGGGGCCTTTGGCCCCTGCGCGCTACCCTTGGGTCCACCATCCTCCTTGGGTGGACGGTCGAGGCTGAGGGAGAGAAGGAGGAAGAGGTGGAGAAGGCAAGGCGGTCTTTCTGGGCCTCATGGCTCGTCGCGATCGGCGTGGTGGCGATGGCGTTCGGGGCCTTCGTGGCCCTCGCCAATCGAACCCCCGCATTCGGTTTCATCGACGATTGGTTCAACACGCCGTTCTGGGGCGACGCCGCCCCAGACGCGACGGTGGCGGATTTCCAGTCGTGGGCCTACTCGGTCATGGGGGGCGCGATGTTCGGGTTGGGGGCTTTGGTCGCGGGCATCGCGCATGTGGCGATCCGTCGGGGGGAACGTTGGGCCTGGTGGACGGTCGCCGTCGGGATTGCCGGCTGGTACGTGCTCGACACCGGGGCGTCGGCCCTCGGGGAAGTGTGGCCGAATGTGGTGTTCAACTCGGTGTTCCTCATCGCGGTCGCGGTCCCATTGATCGTGCTCAGGCGTATCGGCAGGGGCTGACCGGGAAGCCCGTCAGTTCGACTTGGAGCGCCGGAGAGCGTCGCTGAGTTTGAGTCGTCCCCCGGTGTGGAGGACGCCCCGTTGATACAGCCGTGCGGCGAGCCAGACGAGCCCGGGGATGGTGATGAGGACGATGAGGATCGATGTCGCCATCTCCCACCAGGCGACGGAGCCCAAGGCATTCCGGATGGGCATCATGAACGGCGACAAGAGGGGGATCTGGGACAGGCCCCTCACGAGCGTCGAGTCCGGCTGGAAGGGGACGAGGTAGATGGCCACGTAGAACGGGATGAGGATGAGGAAGGTCAGGGGCGTCGTGACGGCGCCGATCTCCTCGTAACGGGAAATGAGGGAGGCGAAGGCCCCGAACAGGAGGGCGAAGATCGCGTACCCCAGCAGGAACCATACGACGATGAAGGCGAACGTCCATCCCAGGCTGATGGGGATCTCGTCGACCAAGCCGATCCCCGTGACCGCCGCGATGAGCGCCCCCCCGATGATGACCACCAGGGACAGCCCGTAGGTGGCCACCCCCAACATCTTGCCGGCGAGCAACTGGGTGGGTTTGATCGTGGACAGCAGGATCTCGACCACCCGGGAGGATTTCTCCTCGACGATGCTCATGGCGATCATGGCGCCGCCGTTGATGAGGGCGAAGAGCAAGACCATGAGGGCGACCATGCTGACGGCGTATTCGGGCCCGAATCGTTCGGATTCCGACGGGGTGGGGGAGTCGAAGACGGGGTAGGCCTCGGACAGGGCACGCTCGAGGGCGTCCGGGTCGCCCCCCATGTCGAGGACGGTCTCGGTCAGGGTGTACGACTGGACGGCGCCGACGATGATGCCCTTGACCCCGTGATTGTCGGGGTTCGCGACGGTGACGTCCGGGGCCGCGGGGTCGCCGCCGACGAAGGCGTCCAACGGCACGGGGGAGTCGGTGTCCCCGTTCAGGATGGCTTGGGCCTCGTCCTCGTCGAGGTCGCCAAACTCGAGGAGGTATCCGCTCCGTTCGGCCGCGGCCTCCAGGTACGGTTCGAGCGCGCTGGCGGAATCGTCGACGGCGAGATGGGCCGTGGGGACGGTGTCTTCCTTGTTGATGAAGTAGGACGCCACGACCGCCCCCCCGAGGATGAGCGTGAGGATGACGGCCAGGGCGATGATGTTCGCCTTGGTGGCCATCCTCGCCTTGAATTCCCGGCGGGCGACGAGCCAGACGGTGCGGGCCGTGCTCATGCCGCCTCCTTATCCTCGGCCGACACGATGCCCCGGAAGAGGTCGACCAGGGAGGGGCGGACGGGGGAGAACTCCCGGACGGGGCCGTGCTTCAGGGCACCCGTGAGGATCTCCTGTTCGGCCCCGGGTCGGGCGTCACGCAATTCGACGGTGAGGATGTCGCGTCTTCCCATCCCCGGAAGAAGGCGAACCCCGGGAAGGGCTTTGAGCCAGGTGCGAAGCGCAGAAACGTCGCCCCCGGTGTGGAGCCTCCACTGGGGATAATCGGTGACCCTGAGTTCGTCGACCGTGCCGACGGCCTCCATTCGGCCGGAGCGAATGACCCCGACCCGGTCGCAAATCCGCTCGACCAAGTCGAGTTGATGAGAGGAGAAGACGACCGGAACCCCCTGGTCGGCGCTCTCTCGGAGCACGGTGCTCATGACGTCGACGGCGACGGGGTCGAGGCCCGCGAATGGCTCGTCGAGCACGAGGATGTCGGGGTGGTGGACGAGGGCGGCGGCCAACTGGACCCGCTGTTGGTTCCCGAGGGAGAGCTTGTCGACGGTATCGTCCCGCCGGGACCCAACCCCGAGCCGGTCGGTCCAGAGTTCCACGGCGGCGGTGGCCTCCGGTTTGTCCATGCCGTGGAGGAGGGCGAGGTGGACAAGCTGTTCGCCGACCTTCATTTTGGGGTAGAGGCCGCGTTCCTCGGGCATGTACCCGACCCGGCGGCGGACCTTGAGGTCTAGCGGTTTGCCGTCCCATCGGACCTCGCCGGAGTCGGCGGCGAGGACGCCGAGCATGATCCGCATGGCCGTGGTCTTGCCGGCGCCATTCGAGCCGACGAAGCCGAAGATCTCCCCCGAGCGCACGTCGAAGGAGCAGTCCACCAGAGCCTTGATGTCGCCATATGACTTGTTCAGCCGGTCGACCTCGAGCTTCGCCACGCCCCACCCCTTCCGCTACAGGCCCGCGGGGGCGCGGGTGCCGGCGCGGGTGGTGGGCGATACTGGGATCGAACCAGTGACCTCTTCCGTGTCAGGGAAGCGCGCTACCGCTGCGCCAATCGCCCTTCGAGGTGGAGACGGGATTCGAACCCGTGTATACGGCTTTGCAGGCCGCTGCCTCGCCTCTCGGCCACTCCACCGCAAGGCCATTCTCACGGCCCTCCGAGCGGACGACGGGATTCGAACCCGCGACCCTCACCTTGGCAAGGTGATGCTCTACCAACTGAGCCACGTCCGCGTGTCATTACTGACGCCGTATGACAATAGCCCACCAGGGGCACGACAGTCCAACCTACCAAACGGGAGGTCGTGGCGGGAGAGGGGGCCAGGCGGATAGCGTGGGACGGGTCACGACGGGAGGCGGCCGATGATCGCGGGATCCGCGGAGTTTCGGGGGGTTCGGGCATCCGGGGTCGTAGAGTCGATCGACGTCGTCCGGGACGGCGCAAGGTTGGCCGAGGGCGGGTTCTGGGTGGTCGTCGGAACGTTCGAGGGGGTGGTGCGGGCGTGGCGGTTCGAGCAGGTGCGGCGAGTGCCGGAGGTGAAGGAACCGCCGGAGCCGGGCCGGGCGTGGCGCGGGCCGGAGGCGGGCTCGTGGACGTCATCGCTCGACCGGGAGGCGTATACGGCCGGGGTGGAAAGGATCCGGGACGACATCCGGGAGGGGGACGTCTATCAGGTCAACCTGTGTCGGATCCTGAGCGCGCCGTTGCCGGGTAGCCGGGGTGAGGCGCCCGACGCCGTCGCCCTGTCCGAACTCCTCGCCAAGGGGAACCCGGCGCGTCACGCTTCCCGCATCGTCGTCCCGCCGGAGGGGGTCGGACCGGGGGCATCGGGGGTTGCGGGATCCGGCTCCGGGGTCTGGATCGTCTCCGCTTCGCCGGAGCTGTACCTGGCCGTCGACGGCGCGACCGTCCGGTCGTCCCCCATCAAGGGCACGGCCGCCCCGGGGGTCGGGATGCTCGAGAAGGACGTGGCCGAAAACGTCATGATCACGGACCTCATTCGGAACGACTTGTCCCATGTGGCCGTCCCAGGGTCGGTGCGGGTGCCGGAACTGCTGGGCGAGCACGAACACCCGGGGCTCGTCCACCTGCAGTCGACCGTATCCGTGGAGCTGGCTCCGGCGTTCGATTGGACCGTGGAGACGTGGCCGGCGCTGTTCGGCGGCACCTTTCCGCCGGGGTCGGTTTCGGGGGCTCCCAAGTCGAGCGCGCTGAGGATCATCGCGCGGGAGGAGTCCGCGCCGAGGGGGCCGTATTGCGGGGCCATCGGCTGGGTCGACGGGGACAACCGGACGGCCGAATTGGCGGTGGGGATCCGCACGTTCTGGTGGGAGCCGGAAGGCGGCGGGGTGCTTCGCTTCGGGACGGGGGCGGGGATTACGTGGGGGAGCGACGCGGGGCTCGAATGGGAGGAGACGGAGTTGAAGGCCCATCGTTTGATCGGATTGGCCTCAGGTAGGAGGATGGGCGCATGACCACCATCGTCTGGGCCGATGGCAAGATACAGGCACCCAACGCGACGATCGTCAACCCGCTCGCCCACGGCTTCACCGTGGGGGACGGCGTGTACGAGACCATCTCCTTCCATCGCCGCGACCCGTTCGCACTCCAGCGGCACATGAAGCGTCTCAAGGAGTCGCTCGCCCGCATCGGGTTAATCGACTTGGACCCCGCCCAGGTCATGACGGGGATCAGGGCGGTGACCGACGCGGGACAGGGAAAGTTGACCCGGCTCAGGGTGACGGTGTCGGCGGGGCCGGGACCGCTCGGCGTGGAGCGGGCGCCGGGAAAACCGTACATCGTCGTGGCCGGAACGGACCTGCCGCTCAGGAAGACGTGCGACGCGGTCCGCGTTCCGTGGAGGCGGAACGAATACTCGCCGATCGTGGCGATCAAGTCGACGTCGTGGTGCGAGCAGGTGGTCATACGCGAGTACGCGGCGGCTCATGGGGCGGACGAGGCGATCGTGCAAAATACCCAGGGGCACCTGTGCGAGGGGACGGCGACGAACATCTTCATCGAGCGGAACGGGGAGATCGTGACCCCACCGCTCGCGAGCGGGTGCCTGCCCGGGATAGCCCGGTCCCTCGCGCTCGAATGGGGTCAGGCGGCTGGGCTGCCCGTCCGGGCGGCGGACTCGGGGGAGCTGATGTATGAGGTGCTGGACGAGGTGTTCCAAGGGGAGGCGTCGGCGGCGGTGACGTCGGTGACCAGGCGGGTGCAGATGCTCGCGACCCTCGACGGGGCCCAATGCCGACCGGGGACGCTGCTCGCGCAACTCAAGAACGCGTTCGACTCCGAGGCGGACCGGGAGCAGGACCCGCCCCCGCCGTCCTGAGCCGCAGGCCTTCACTCCGGAGTCGCGATAAGATGGCGACCCGTCGGGCGATTGGCGCAGCGGTAGCGCGCTTCCTTCACACGGAAGAGGTCACTGGTTCGATCCCAGTATCGCCCACCACCCGTGTCGGCGTTCCGACGCCCGACCCGTAGCGAGGCTCAATCCGTTTTTCCCACGAGGCGACCCGGCAACGCCGTACGATCCTTCGCCGCGATACAACGAATCCCTCTCCGGTCCCGTTTACTGGGTAGATAGGCGATAGAGCGGGAGTATGGGAGGGCGCAGTGGCCAGTTGGCAGCCGGTGGTCGAGGATCTCGTCGACCAGAGGGGAGGCCGGCTTGTCGCCTATGCGGCGATGTTGGTGAATCGCGACGGGGAGGCCGAGGACCTCGTCCATGACGCCCTGATCAAGTGCTTCTCCCGGCGGCGGAGAATCTCGAGCGTTGCGGATGCGGAGGCGTACACACGTCGGGCGATGCAGACTCTCGCTATCGATCGAGCCCGGGCCCGGGGTAGCCGGAAGCGAACGGCGACCCGGGCCTATTCCCGTGAGTCCGAGGGAGCAGACCTGGACGTCGGCCTCGACGTCCGTCGGGCGCTCCGCGAACTCGCTCCCCGGGAGCGGGTCTGCGTCGTCATGAGGTTCTTCGACGACTTGACCGTAGCCCAGGTGGCCGAGAGGCTCGGGCTCGCGGACGGTACCGTCAAGCGATATCTCTCCAACGCGGCCGCCAAACTCGTGCCGCTTCTCGATGTGACGGCCGACTGGGACGAGGAGCCCGATCGGGCCGATGTGATCCCTGCCAAGGAAGGGAAGTAGCCATGAGTGGAATCGACGACGTGCTAAGGGAGGGATTCGAGCGGCACTCCCGGGCGCTGGGGAAGAACGGTGGCATCGGTCGGGAGCAGACCGGGGGTCTGGTAGGCGCGATCAGGCGCCGCCGTCGGATCCGGGCGGGTGTGACCGGGGCGGTCGCGGCCGTGGCCATCGGAGGGCTCGCCGCGGGGGCAGCGGCGATCCTGCCGCTTCGCCTGGACGACGACCGGGTAGGCCCCGGCCTGTATCCCTGGTGCGACCCCGGCACCTACCCCGTCCCCAACCCCGAGGCTTACACCGAATACTCCTTGTACGAAGGCCGGGTATACGCGGACTTCGAGGCCATGGAGTTCGTGTACGTGACGCCCGAGGGCTCGCCTCAGGTTCTCGAGCCAGATGAGGACGGCGACTACGTGGCGATCGGGCCGGACGGGCAGTCGCTCCGGGTTCCCTACGTCGACGACGCTACTCCAGATACGCCGCCATGGACGACGATGGCCTTCGACTACTGGGGCAGCGGCGCCGTAGGGGGGACTCCGTATCTTGAGGCCCCCGTCGACCTGAACCTGGGCTACGAGTGGACGACAGTCGTGCCCGACGAGGTGCCGGACGGGATCGACGTCAGGATCCTCATGGAGGCGCATCGGCTCTCCATCGGCTTCAACGCCATTGGGCTTCGTTCTTCGGCGGTGCCGGACGGGGCCCTGGTCCAGACCGTCGTTCGCAGGACGGACGGACGGGAAGAGGCGACGGACATCGGGTGGGATAAATCCGGGGCCCCCGTCCATGACCACACCGATCTGGAAAGCGTGTCGCTCCGGGTCAGCAACCTCCCCGACGGAGAGGTCTTCGAAATCGTCTCGACCTACGACCCGACGATGACCTGGGCGGCCGCCTGCACCGGGCCGATTCCGGAGCAGAGCCCGTCTCCCAGCCCGACGCCGAGCGCGTCGATCGGTCCGTCGCCGAGCCCGTCGGATACCCCATCCCCGAGCCCCAGTTCCGAACTCGACCCCTGGTGGGGGCCCGCCTTCGAAGGTCCGGAGTCGGTGGTCTTCGCCTGCGGAAGGCCTCTGCCCTCCGATGCGGAGGACGTGATCCCGCTCACGGTGGAGACCCAGACGGGCACGTGGTACTCCGAGGAATTTGGTGAGGAGTTCGACTTCGGCTCCTGGGGCGTGATCCTTGCCGCGTCCTACGACCAGTGGCCCATAGAGAATTCACCCTTCTCACCAAGCCTGGGATGGATGATGCAGACCGAGGGTCTCGATGAGACGGGTGCCCCGATTGGCTCGGGGGTCGTCACGTTCGGGGCCCTCGCCTGGGTGGATGCCAACGACGTCCTCGTCGGCCGGGAGGAGTTCTGGCCCGAGGACATGGAGAACGGTGTGATACGAGGCTTCGCCGGTTGGGAAGAGGGGGAGGACGGGCGCATGAACATGGAGACGGGCCAATGGGATCTTCCCTCCAGGGGGTTGCCGTGCGACGGCATCGATATCGATCTTCAGAATGCCTCGATCGTGTGGGTCCATGGAGCCGGTCCCAGCCAGGACGAGATGACCTGGAGCTGGACCAGGCTTCCGGACGCTCCGGGTACGTAACACCCCCCGAGTGACTCCGGTCGGCTCACAGTGCCAGGTGAAGCCGAAGTGCCTCGTCGATCTCCTTCATGAGCCGCGGGGGCACAGTGCCGATGCGCGGGCCCACCCGGGCTATGGATACCGCGCGGATCAGGTGAACCTGGGCTTTCGATGCATGAGGGAGGCCTGTGTCTTCGCTCGGCAGCAGCACCTCGAAGGAATGAACAACTCGGGTATTGGTCGTCAAGGCGATCACAGTGACGGCACCCCGCTGGGTACGGTCCACCGCCATGTTGACGCCGTTGGTGGAGACGATAACAGCGGGTCGGCGATAGCCAGGTTCGCCCTTGAGGGCCTTGCCGAAATCGACGATGCGAATGTCGGCACGCAGCATCATTCATCCCAACCGAGGTCAGGCTCGAGGCCGTCAGAGGCCGCTTCCTCGAGGAAGCGTTCGTCTTCTGAGCCCTCCCATTCGGCGAAGGCTTCGGTGTACTCGGCTTCGAGTTGGGTATCGAGAAGGGCGCGGACGGCCCTATGGACGGCTGCGGATCGGGACTCCAAGTCATTCTCTTTGGCGTACTGGTCTAGGAAGGTCAAGTCGGCCTCCGGCAGGCTGATGCTTACTTTCATACCTCTATCCTACCCCGGTCATACCACAAATAACTCTGGGGTCGTTCGGCCCGTCGTCCCCCATCTCACGCTATGTGCCAGGGAAGTCGTTGCCGCCGACGAGGGGTGGGGGATGGGGCACGTGCACTTGAGGAATGGGGACATCGCGCAATCCTGCCCCGGGGCGGTCGCCCGACCCTGGGTTCCTTCACCCGAGTTCCAGGCATCACTGGCTTGACTTTGAGCGCACTCGAAGGGTCATGCTGGTGCCCATGACCACAACAACACGAGTATTGGGACGCTCCGGTATCCAGGTCAGCGGCCTGGGCATGGGCTGCTGGGCCATCGGAGGCCCCTTCCATGGGCTGGACGGCCAGCCCTACGGCTGGGGCGAGGTGGACGACGCCGAATCCACCCGCGCCATCCACGCGGCGCTCGACGCCGGCGTCACCTTCTTCGACACCGCCGACGTGTACGGCGCCGGCCACAGCGAGAAGGTTCTGGGCGCGGCCCTCAAGGGCAAGCGCGATCGGGTCGTCATCGCGACCAAGTGGGGGAACTGCTACGTGGAGGAGACCCGCGTCATGGACGGCATGGACGCCTCCCCGTCGTACGTGAAGATGGCCTGCGAGGCGTCGCTCAAGCGCCTGGGCACCGACGTCATCGACCTGTACCAGTTCCACCTCAACGACTACCCGGTCGAGGAGGCCGAGCCGCTGATCGGCGCCCTCGAGGAACTGGTCAACGAGGGCAAGATCCGCTGGTACGGGTGGAGCACGGACTTCGCCGACCGGGCGCGGTCGTGGGCGGAGAAGGGTGCGCACTGCGCCTCGATCCAGCACGACTTCTCGGTCATGAACCCCTTCCCGGCGTCGTTGCCCGTCTGCGAGGAGTTCAACCTCGCGAGCATCAACCGGGGGCCGCTCGGCATGGGGCTGCTCACCGGCAAGTACACGGCAAAGTCCAAGAAGCTCGGGCCCGACGACGTCCGGGGGATCGCTCCCTCCTGGATGACGCTCTTCAAGGACGGCAAGGCGACTCCGGAGGCCCTGGAGAAGCTGGCGGCGGTCCGGGAGATCCTGACGAAGGACGGGCGGACGCTTGCCCAGGGGGCCCTCGGGTGGATTTGGGCGAGGAGCCAGCAGACGATCCCGATCCCGGGGTTCCGCACGGTCGCCCAGGTCGAGGAGAACGCTGCGGCGCTCGGGCTGGGGCCCTTGCCCAAGGAGGATGCCGACGAGGTGGCGGCGATCATTCAGGGGTAGGGGGTGTTCGACGGGACGGCCGCTTCGCCTAGTCCAAGGCAGCGGCGACGAGGGAGAAGGTTCCGTCGATCGTCTGGCCGGGGTCGAGTTTCCGGACCCCGAGGTCCGGGACCCCCCTCGCGTGGAGCGTGAGCGCGTCGTTGGCGTGGGTCACCGGCTCGACCGCGAAGAACCCCTGCCCCGTGGGGATGTACACGACCACGTGGCTGAAGATCTCGTCGGCCTCCATGACGAGTTCGGCCACCCCCGGATAACGGATGATGGCCGCGGGCCCCGGGGAGCGGCCGGTCAGGCAGTCGTCCACGAAGGCCTTCCCGAGGGCTCGCCTGGCCCGGAAGTCGACCCGCGCGTCCACGGGGATGGAGGGGCCGGTGGCCAGGGCGTTGTCGAGCGGATAGGCGGACGAGCACGCGACCATCAGCTCGGCTTCGGGCCCGACGGCCGTGCCGTCCGCGAGCGGGCGCCGCACGAAATAGGGGTGGTGTCCGAACCCGACGGGGAAGGCCTCGTCGTCGACGTTGGCAACGGTCGTCGAGATCACGAGGCGATCGTCGTCGAGCCGGTACTCGATCGTCGCCGAGAAGTCCCAGGGGAAATTCACCCCCGTCAACGGCCGCGAGTCGAACAGAAGTGACACGCGATGTGCGTCGGCCTCGGCCACGTCCCACGGGAATTCGAAGGCCGTTCCGTGCATGGGGGTCGTCATTCCCGGCCAGGGACGGAGGCGGTGGGTTCGGCCACTCCAGAGCAGCAGGCCGTCGCGTATCCGGTTGGACCAGGGGATGAGGGGATACGAGGAAGTGTCGGGGGCCACGGCCCGGGATTCGTCGGGGGTCGGGCGCAGAACGTCCACCCATTCCCCTTTGTGGCGGATCCGCCCGCGCGCGAGGGTCGCGCCGTGGGCGGGGGTGACCTCGACGTGCCAGGTGTCGTTGGCCAGGGAAACCGCGTCGGTCATGGCTCGTCCTCTCTTTCCGCCGGCTTCCGTCAGCCGACCGGCTCCGTCCAGCCCGCGGGATCGTCCATGAGCGCGGCGAAGGCGACCTCGCCCCCGCCGATCATCAGTAGTTTTTCCCGCAGGGAGGCACGCACGATTTCCGTGCCGGAGGAGAGCCGCGTGAAGGACGCCTCCGTCACGGCGGCGGTGAGTTCCTCGCCGCGAACGTCGAATAGGGCCCCTAAGAAACCTCCGAGGACGACGATGCCGGGGTTGAAGGCCGACACCGCGTCGGCGATCCCGCGGGCGAGAAGCCCAATCTGTCGGTCAATCTCCTTGTCCACGGTGGCCGAACGCGGAGGGGCAAGCACGTTCTCGAGCGACTCGGGGTCGAGCCGATCGGTGCCCGCGGCGGCCCCGAGGTTCTCGAGGTTGACTTCGGTCTCCAGGCAGCCGAACCTGCCGCACCGGCAGGGCTTCCCGTCCGGGTTGACGACGGTGTGCCCGAGTTCTCCCGCGAAGCCCTGGGCGCCCCGAAGGAGCCTGCCGCCGCTGAGCACCGCCGCGCCGATGCCAGAGGTGGAGCCGTTGAGATACACGACGTCACCACCCTTGGCCGCGCCGAATGAAGCCTCGGCGAGCAGGCCGGCGTTGGCGTCGTTGTCCACCGAGGTGGGCAGGGCGAAGCGTTCTCGGTAGGCGGAGGCCACATCCGAGTCGAGCCACCCGAGGTGGGGGGCGTCCGTGACCACGTGGTCGCTGAGACGAACGAGTCCCGGAACGACGATGCCCATGGCGAGGATGCGGCCGTCCACCGAGGATGCCAACCGCGCGAGCGCGTCCTCGACGATCGTCACGCTTTCCTCGACCGATGGTGAGCCGTCGGTCGGGACGCGCTCACGCGCCTGTACCCGACCCCCCAGGCCGACCAGCCCGACGACGATCGCGTCGACGTCGGGGTTGACGGCGACGGCCAGGACCTCGGGGTCGGGGCGGACCATCGGGCTGGGGCGGCCCACCGAACCACCCTCGGCCCCGGGACCTTCGATCACCAGTCCCCGCTCGGTCAATTCCCCGACGAGGTCTTTGACGGTCGAACGATTCAGCCCGGTTATACGCGTGAGGTTGGCGCGGGACGTGGGGCCGGAGACGTGGACGATCCGCAGGATGGTGGAGAGGTTGTGCCGACGCAGGTCGCCGCTGGCGGCGCCTTCGGGGGAGGGGTTCGACGTTGACGGAGCCATGCCCACACTATATGTTGCATACAACAACTATTAAATAGACGGCAATGCAAGGAGCGCGCCATGTCCCCCAAACCAACCCCCAAGGACAAGTTCACCTTCGGCCTATGGACCATCGGGTGGGCCGCCCAAGACCCGTTCGGCTCCGCGACCCGCGCCCCCGTAGGCGCCGTCGACGCGCTCCGCAAGCTTTCCGAACTCGGCGCCTACGGCATGACCTTCCACGACGACGATCTGTTCCCGTTTGGCTCGTCGGAGGGTGAGCGGAGAAAGGCCATCGACGCCCTAGCCAAGGCCCTCGACGAAACGGGGATGACCATTCCCATGATCACGACCAACACCTTCACACATCCGGTGTTCAAGGACGGGGGCGTGACGTCGAACGATCGGGCCGTGCGGCGCTTCACCGTCCGGAAGGTCCTCAGGAACCTCGACCTTGCGGCGGAGATCGGCGCGACGACCTTCGTCATGTGGGGCGGCCGCGAGGGCGCCGAGTATGAATTCTCCAAGGACGTGCGCGTCGCTCTCGAACGGTACCGGGAGGCCGCGAACATCTTCGGCCAGTACGTTCTCGACCAGGGCTATAACATCAGGTTCGCCATCGAACCCAAGCCGAACGAACCTCGCGGCGATATCCTCCTGCCGACGGTGGGACACGCCCTGGCCTTCATCGACAGTCTCGACCACCCCGAACTCGTCGGGTTGAACCCCGAGGTGGGACACGAGCAGATGGCCGGGCTGAACTTCACCGCCGGCATCGCTCAGGCCCTCTTCCACGGCAAGCTCTTCCACATCGACCTCAACGGCCAGCGCGGCATCAAGTACGACCAGGACCTCGTGTTCGGCCACGGCGATCTGTACAACGCCTTCGCGCTCGTCGACCTGTTGGAGAACGGCGGCCCGGGGGGCAGCCCGGCCTACGAGGGGCCGCGACACTTCGATTACAAGCCCTCGCGTACCGAGGACGCCGACGGCGTGTGGGCCTCGGCGGCCGCGAACATGCGGATGTACCTGCTGCTCAAGGAGCGGGCGGCGGCGTTCCGGGCCGACCCCGAGGTCAAGGAGGCCATGGCGGCTTCGCGCCAGGGCGAGCTTGCCCAGACGACCCTGGGCGACGGGGAGTCGATCTCCGACCTCCTGGCGGACAAGGCCGCGTTCGAAGACTTCGATCCAGAGGTCTACTACGACGGCAAGGGCTTCGGCTTCGTTCGGCTTCAGCAGTTGGCAGCCGAGCACCTCATGGGCGCACGCTGACCATGGTGGTCGCCGGAGTTGATTCGTCGACCCAGAGTTGCAAGGTCGTCATTCGCGACGCCGATTCCGGCACGGTAGTCCGCTTTGGCCGGGCGAGCCACCCGGATGGCACCGAGGTGGACCCCGGGCATTGGTGGACGGCGCTGAGGGAGGCGCTCGCGGAGGCCGGGGGCCTCGGCGATGTCGACGCGATATCGATCGGCGGACAGCAGCACGGGATGGTCGCGCTCGACGAGGAGGGCCGGGTCGTACGCGACGCCCTGCTGTGGAACGACACGCGGTCGGCCGGGGCCGCGGAGGACCTCACTCGGGAGTTCGGAGCCGACGCCCTCGCCGAGCGTACGGGCCTGGTACCGGTGGCCTCCTTCACCTCGACCAAGTTGCGGTGGCTTCACGACGTCGAGCCGGACAATGCCGAACGGGTCGCGGCTGTCGCGCTTCCCCATGACTGGCTGACGTGGCGGCTGAGGGGCTTCGGCCCCGAAGGGGACAGCCCCCGGGGCCCGGCGCTGGAGGAGCTTGCGACCGATCGGTCGGATGCCTCGGGCACGGGCTACTTCTGTCCCTAGAGTGGGGAATACGATCGCGAGATCCTGACAGCCGCACTCGGCCACGACGTCGTCTTGCCCCGCATCGTGGGACCGGCCGACACCGTCGACACCGGTGCGGCCGGTATGGAGGGGTCACGGCCGGATATCGTCATCGGCCCGGGGTGCGGCGACAACGCCGGCGCGGCCCTGGGGCTCGGCGCCGAAGAAGGAGACGTGGCCCTCTCCATCGGCACCTCGGGCACGGTCTTCGCCGTCTCCGAGGAACCCGTCGTCGACCCCTCGGGCACGATCGCCGGCTTCGCCGACGCCAGCGGCCTCTTCCTCCCACTGGTCTGCACCCTGAACGCCGCCCGCGTCCTCGACGCCTTCACCCGAGTCCTCGGCGTCGATCACGACGAACTCGGACGCCTCGCCCTGTCCGCACCCGTGGGTTCCTCCCCGGTCCTCGTCCCCTTCTTCGAGGGAGAACGCACCCCCAATCTGCCGGACGCGACCGCCTCCATGATGGGCCTGACCTTGGCGAACGTCACTCCCGCGGCGTTGGCCCGCGCGGCCGTCGAGGGGATGCTGTGCGGAATCGGGGCCGGACTCAAGGCGATGACGGACGTGGGTGTTCCCGTCAAGAGGGTCCTCCTGATCGGCGGGGCAGCGCAGAGCGAGGCGGTCCACAGCATCGCGGCGCAGGTGATCGACGCTCCGCTTGAGGTTCCCACCGTCGGCGAGTACGTGGCCCTCGGTGCCGCGGTTCAGGCAGGGTGGGCGCTGGCCGGACAGCGGCCGACCTGGCCGGTGGAGGTGTCGGCGAGGCCGACACCGGATTACCACGCCGAGATCCGCGAGCGGTACGACGCCGCGGTCGACGCCCTTTACGGCTAGGCTGCCGTCGTCCTATTGGCCAACCCGCTGGCGCATGGAGCTCGGAGCCGAGCAGGAGGAGCGCTCGATGAGGTCCACGTCGAGCCGAACATGCCGAGGGCTGTCGACCCCCGTGAGGAGGTCCAGCAGCAGGCGTAGGGCCTCCTCTCCCATCTTCTGGAGGGGCTGGCGGACGGTCGTGAGAGGTGGGCTCGCGGCGGCGGCGTCCGGGATGTCGTCGAACCCGACCAGGGACAGGTCCTCGGGGATCCTCAGACCCAACTCGCCCGCGACCTCCATCGCGCGCAGGGCGGCGATGTCGTTGGCGGCGAAGATCGCCGTCGGGGGATTCGCCATCGTCAGGAGCCGACGGGCGGCCTCCGTCGCCAGGTCGGGCTGGAAGGCGGTGGCGACCAACAGGTCTTCCTGGACGGGGATGCCGGCCTCGGCCATCTCCGTGCGGAAGCCCTGTTCGCGCAGCCGTGCCGAGTCCAGGTCGGTCCGCCCCGAGAGCAGGGCGATGCGCCGATGTCCCAAACCGATGAGGTGTCGGGTGGCGAGGCGTCCCCCGCGGAGGCTGTCGGAGTCGACCGTGGGCAGGTCCGTTGGACCCTCGTGTGGATCCACGGCGACGACGGGGATGTTGGTCTTGACCCCGACGACCGTCGGTGTGACCATGATCGCCCCGTCGATGAGGGTACCCCCGAGTCGGGCCAGCGACCGCCTCTCCCATCCCTCGGTCTGGCTGCCGCTGTAGGCGAGGATCTCGTAGTCCGTGCCTTGCGCGCCGCGGGCGACCCCCTTGAGGAGTTCGGCGCTGTACGGCTCGAAGTCGGCGACGAGTATTCCCAGCGCGTTGGTGCGGTGGCTTCTCAGGCTCGAGGCGCTGATATTGCCCGCATATCCGAGTTCGTCGATGGCCTCCTGAACTCGAGCGATCGTGGCCTCGGCGACGCCGTAACGGCGGTTGACGACCTTGGACACCGTGGCTACGGACACCCCGGCGCGTTTGGCGACGTCGGCCAACTTCACGCGGGAGAACTGGTCCATGCGGGCATAGTAGCGTGATTTTGCCAAAACGTTATCGATAACGTTTGACATTTGCGGTCAAAGACTGCGAGACTGCCGGTGTTCGACCAAGTCAAAGGAGAGGGAAAGGACCCAAATCATGGCGAACATTACCCGCGTCGTTGCTGGCGTGGCACTGGCGTGCTCGACGCTGGTGCTGGCTGGATGCGGCGACGACACCTCCCCGTCGGCTTCCGGCGGGGACGAACCAGTCACACTCACGTGGTGGCACAACGGCAACAACGACCCGATTCTTACCTTCTGGGCCGACGTCGCCGCTGAGTATGAGGCCGACCACCCGAACGTGACCATTGAGATCGAAGCGATCCAGAACGAGGACCTTCAGCGCACGCGCATCCCGGTGGCCCTCCAGTCTGGTGAGGCTCCCGATCTGTTCCAGCAATGGGGCGGCGGCGAACTTGCCGACCAGGTTGACGCCGGCCACTTGATGGACCTGACCGATGTGCTTGCCGACGACATCGACCGTTTCGGCGGAGCAGTCGCTCCGTGGAGCTACGACGGCAAGGTCTACGGTCTTCCCTACACCTTCGGTGTGGAGGGGATCTGGTACCGCCCGTCGCTGTTCGAGGCCGCTGGGATCGATGAAGAGCCGAGCACGATGGCCGAACTCGAGGAAGCTGTCGCGGCACTGAAGGCCGCCGACATCACCCCGATAGCCGTCGGTGCCGGTGACCGCTGGCCTGCCGCCCACTGGTGGTACAACTTCGCGCTGCGTCAGTGCAGCAAGGATGTCCTCCAGGCGTCGGGCACTACCTTCGATTTCTCCGACCCGTGCTTCGTTGAAGCCGGGGAGGCGCTCGAAGACTTCTTGGCCGTCGAACCCTTCAACGAAGGCTTCCTAGCGACGAGCGCCCAGCAGGGTGCGACGAGCTCGGCAGGGCTGCTCGCCACGGGTAACGCGGCTATGGAACTCATGGGCCACTGGAACATCTTCGTCCTCCGCGGCATCCTCGCCGACGAGGGCATCGACGTCGACGCCCTGAATGCCGACCTCGGTTGGTTCCCGATGCCCGCCACGACCGGTGGTCAGGGT
>CAYTLH010000031.1:0-9370 GCA_964438525.1 uncultured Demequinaceae bacterium
CGGACCACCGCCTCGTAGCCGCCGAACTCCTGCCCGAGCGTAACCGGCGTGGCGTCCATGAGGTGGGTCCGACCCGCTTTGACGACTCGCCCGAAATCTCGGGCCTTGGCCCCAAAGGCGTCGGCGAGCTCCTCAAGCGCCGGGATGAGGGTGCGTTCCGTCATGGACAGGGCGGCAACGTGAACCGAGGTGGGGAACACGTCGTTCGAGGATTGAGAGGCGTTGACGTGATCATTGGCGAAGATCTCCCGGCCGAGACTCGACGATGCGAGGGAGGCGATGACCTCGTTCGCGTTCATGTTCGAGGATGTGCCCGAACCCGTCTGATAGACGTCGACGGGAAAGTGGTCGTCATGCGTTCCGGACGCCACCTCTCCGGCGGCCCGTTCAATCGCCTTGGCGATTGCCGGATCCAGGACCCCGAGCTCCGCGTTCGCCCGAGCCGCCGCCTTCTTCACGAGGGCCAGCGCCTCGATGTGGCTTCGTTCGAGCCGAAGCCCCGAAATCGGGAAATTACCGACCGCTCGTTGGGTTTGGGGGCCCCAGAGGGCGTCCGTGGGGATCGTGACCATCCCCATGGTGTCGTGTTCCTGTCGAGAATCGGAAGGGCCTCCCATGGCCCCCATTCTGTCAGGGGAGGGGGGTCGAAGAGAGAATCCATCAGAAATATCTGATGCGCGTCATAATGGGAATGCGGTACCATCTCATTAGTTAGCAGCCACAACGGCGGGCGCACGGCCCGCCGTGTGCCATGTCTTGGGGCAATGAAAGCACAAGGAGACGCACCCTCATGGCTATCGTTGGCAGAACCTCCGTAGGTGGACCCGAAGCGCGAGCTGCTTCTGGGGAGTTGAGCGGGGACGAGTACATGGAACTCGTCCAATCCAAGGATGTTTCGGCCCGAGTGGCGGCGGCCGGCAGGGCTGATGCTCCGCTGGGGGCCTTGATCGCCTTCACCCAGGACCCCAAGCCCGAGGTCCGGGCTTCCGTGGCGTCGAATCCCGGAATCGGTCGCACGACGACCGTCATCGCCACGTTGTCCGAGGACAAGAGCATCGACGTGGTGAAGGCCCTCATCGACAATCCTGCGGTACCGCACGAGGCGGTCGAGAAGATCGCCGCCGACGGCGCCAAAGCGGCGCGCACCTACGCCCAGAAGCACCTCGCCCCGGCCTAGACCTCCCCGAGTTCCTTCTTCGTCGGCAGGTCCGCTCCCTCTCGGGAGACCGTGACCGCCGCGATCCCCACCGAGCGGTTGAGGACATAGGTGATGACATCCGTCGTCACGGCCTCGAGCATCAGCCGATTGTCGGCCCCCATGTATCCCTGAGACCACAGGCCGTCGATGAGGCCGGCCATGAAGGCGTCTCCCGCCCCGACCGTGTCGGCCACCGGCACCTGTGGTGCGGTCGCGTCGACCTTCCGGCCGTCTCCGATGAAGGCCGTCGCTCCCTTTGCCCCTCTCGTGACGACCACGATGGAGGGCCCTGCCTCCAACCATCGACGGGCGAGGTTGTTCGGGGGTGATTCGGGGTCGAGCCATTCGAGGTCGTCATCGCTGACCTTCACTATGTCCGCCAACTCGACGAGTTGTTCGATCTGCTGGAGGGCCGTGACCTGGTTGCCCATGAGGGCGGGGCGGACGTTCGGATCGTAGGTGATCGTCGCCGTTTCGCTCATGCTTTCGACGAGGGAACGCACCCGTGTCGCCCCCGGAGGGAGGACGGCTCCGATGGAGCCGGTATGGACCACGGCGGGCCTCCTGGTGATGGCCGCCCCGGGGCTGACGGCCCAGGTGAGGTCGAAGTCGTATTGCGCCGCCCCGTCGTCGTCGATGAAGGCCCGAGCGATGGGTGTATGGATGGCCGACTCGGACCCCCGGACGAGCGAAACCCCGGAATCCTCCAGGTGTTCCCGGATCGTCCTCCCATAGTCGTCGAGGGCGATCCAGGTCAGGAGTTCGACCTCTCGCTCGAGGCGCCCCAGGCCGAGGGCCACGTTCGCCGGAGAGCCTCCGACGTGCTCGGACTCGCTCCCATCGGCACGCCGGACGATATCGATGAGGGCCTCTCCGATGACGAGGGCGTGACCGCTCACTCCGCACCTTCCTCGGTCGAGTTAGCGGCGTCCCCCCGTACCCTGTCGATCCGTTCCCGGGCCCCTTCGAGGAGCGTCTGGCACCTCACGGCGAGGGCCTCCCCCCTCTCCCACAGAGCCAGCGAATCCTCGAGCGAAATCGAGCCCGCCTCGAGTTTGGCGACAATGGCGATCAACTCGTCCCTAGCCTGTTCATAGGTGAGATCGTCAACGTTGTCCGGGTTCGCCACACCCCGAGGCTACCCCACCCGCTAACGACGCGAACGAGGGTGAGAATGCCGACTTTCTCACACCTCCACTTTTCTTCGTCATGAGCCTTCCCCCGGGTGCTCTCATAGGGCACGAATTCAAAATCGCGTCTCACAATGGGGTGAAACGACATGTACAGCGAAGACTACTCACAGGAAAAGACTGCATTGGGTAGCGTTCAGAAGGCGATGGCATCCGTCAATGGTGACGCCGACCTTGCCACGCTCGCCCGATCTCACGAAGCCAAGATCCGTGCCGCGGTGGCCGAGGCCCCGCGGACTCCCCTGACCACCCTGCTCATCCTCGCGGCGGACGTGGTCCCGGCGGTGCGTGCCGGGGTCGCCCGTAACCCGCGTGTCGATCTGCCAGTCGAGGTCAGGGAAACCCTTGCACAGGACAAGAGCATCGATGTTCAGTTCGCACTTCTGAAATGCCCTGTCCTCCCCGACAGTGCCCTCGCGAAGCTCGCTAGGTCTGGGCACAAGGAGGTGTCTTCAGCCGCGAAGGAGCGGGTGAAGGAACGCAAGGCGTCCGGCGGAGCGCAGCCGGCGTTCGGACAGGTTGGGTTCGCCTCTAGCTGAGAGAGAGGCGACCCCCACCTGGCCGGTATGTGAATGGGGCGACCATCTGATCGGGGATGGTCGCCCCCTCGCGTAAGCGGTGGGGCTATGGATGGACGGCCGTGACTCGGGCCTCTGCCGAACCGCTGCCGAACCTCATATCGATATCGGTCCCCCGATCGAGGGCCGATGCGTCCCGTATGACGCCCCTGGCGGGGTGCCGGACAACGGCGTATCCGCGGTCCAGGGTCGCCTGGGGGGAGAGGGCGGAGAGACCGGCGGCCAGGCGGTCGAGTGAGGCACTCAGTCCCCTGAAGATCGCCGTCATGGCCCCATGGACGGCGGTTTCCAGGCGGGTCGCTTCATCCAAGCGCGCCTCGACGAGGATGTCGGGGTGGACCAGGCACGGGCGGGAGGCAATCGAGAGGAGGGTCTGAGCTTCCCGATCGAGGCGGGCATCGACGGCGGTCCTGATGGCGCCGAGGGCCCGTGCCACGGCTCGGGCCTCCTCTCGGGCGTCGGGGACGATCCGCTTGCCGGCGTCGGTCGGGGTGGAGGCGCGTAGGTCGGCAACCAGATCAAGCAAGGGCGTGTCCTTTTCGTGCCCGATGGCGCTGATGAGGGGAGTGACACACGAGGCCGCGATCCGGATGAGGGACTCGGAACTGAACGGGAGGAGGTCCTCGAACGATCCGCCCCCCCGAGCCACGACGATGACGTCGACGTTCGGATGGGCGTCGAGATCTTGGATGGCCGCGGAAATCTCGGGAACGCAATTGACTCCCTGGACCGTGACCCGACGGATCTCGAATCGAATCGACGGCCACCGGGCCGTGGCATTGACGATGACGTCGTGTTCGGCGGCGCCCTGATTGGCGCAGATCAGGCCGACCAGTCGGGGAAGCGCGGGAAGGGAGACCTTTCTCTCGTCCGCGAACAGGCCTTCGGCCGCGAGTCTCTCGCGGAGTTCTTCGATTCGTGCCAAGAGGTCGCCGAGGCCGACGGCACGAATCTCCCGGGCGTCCAATCGAAGGGAACCGTTTTTCCTCCACCACACGGGTTTGGCATGGATGACCACCCGGGCGCCGTCGGCCAAGGGTTCCGCGAGGGCGTCGGCTGTCGCGGTGGTCAAGGTTACGGAGAGCGATACGTCCTCGTCGGCGTCCCTGAGGGAGAGGAAAAGGGATCGTTTCCAGCGCTTGAGATTGAGGATCTGGCCCTCGACCCAGACGGGGGGCATCCGGTCGACGTGGTCCTTGATCTTCGAGGACAGGAGACGCACCGGCCAGGGGCGGTCCGCCGAGGTTTCGGCCGCGGTCTCGGGCAAGGTCACCCCATTAGCGTGCCACGTAGGATGGACGGGTGCCCACCCCAGTCAAGCGCATTCTCCTCGCCGCTCCCCGGGGCTACTGCGCCGGGGTCGATCGCGCCGTTCAGGCGGTCGAAAAGGCCCTGGAGATTCATGGTCCACCGGTGTATGTGCGCAAGGAAATCGTCCACAACCGATATGTCGTCGAGACCTTGAGCAAGAGGGGAGCGGTCTTCGTCAACGAAACGGACGAGGTTCCCGAGGGCGCGCGGGTCGTGTTCAGCGCTCATGGGGTGTCTCCGGCGGTCCGTGAGGCGGCTAGCCAGCGCAACCTGCTCACCATCGATGCGACCTGCCCGCTGGTCACGAAGGTGCACAAGGAGGCGGTGCGCTTCGCCAAGGCGGATCAGACCATCCTGCTGATCGGTCACGAGGGTCACGAGGAGGTCGAGGGCACCGCGGGCGAGGCGCCCGAGCACACGATCGTCGTGAACACTCCTGAGGAGGCCAGCACCGTCGAGGTACCGGACCCCGAGAACGTCGTGTGGCTGTCGCAGACCACCCTCAGCGTCGATGAGACCATGGAAACGGTGCGTCGCCTGCGCGAGCGATTCCCAAACCTCCAGGATCCGCCGAGCGACGATATCTGCTACGCGACTCAGAACCGGCAGGTGGCAGTCAAGAAGCTCGCTCCCGAATGCGAACTGGTCATCGTGGTCGGCAGCGCGAACTCGTCAAACTCGGTGAGGCTCGTCGAGGTCGCCCTCCGAGCTGGTGCGGGCCGGGCGCAGCGCATCGACCGGGCGGGGGAGGTCGAGGACGCGTGGTTCGAGGGTGTCACGACCGTGGGGGTGACCTCCGGCGCGTCGGTGCCCGAGATCCTCGTCCGCGACGTACTCGACGCCCTCGCCGCGCGTGGATACGACGCCGTCGAAGAGATCCGTACCGCTACGGAGGACCTCATGTTCTCCTTGCCGCACGAGATCCGCACGGCCCTCAAGGCGAAGGACGCCAAGGGGGCGATGAAGGCCTAGCGTGACAGGCGTCGGCGTGCCTCAGTCGTCCTCGGTGAGTTCCGGTGCGGCGATCTCACGAATATCGAGTTGCGCCTGCTCGGGCGACTCGAGTTCCGCTCGGATCTCCTGCATCTCGCCGAACTTGCGGGCGCTGACGAGCACGCGAGATTCCATCGATGCCACCGTCGCGTTGTAGGCCTTCCCTGCGCTGTCGAGGGCGCGCCCGACCTTCGCGAGGTGGCTGCCCATCGTGACGAGCCGGTCGTACAACTCCTTGCCGGTCGCGAGGACGAGTTGGGCGTTCTTCGCCAACTTGTCCTCTTTCCAGGCGTGGGCGACGGTGCGGAGCATCGCGACCAAGGTCGTCGGGGTGGCGATCATGACGTTCTTCGAGAACGCGTATTCCTGCAGGGTCGCGTCCTGCTCGACCGCCGCTTGATAAAACGCCTCCGAGGGGACGAACATCACCACGAACTCCGGCGCGGAACTGAACTGGTCCCAATACCTCTTCGATGCGAGGTCGTCGATGTGTTTTCGTACATGCTTCGCGTGTGCTTCGAGGCGCTCGGCCCGTACCCTCTCGTCGTCCGTGTCGAAGGCCTCGATGAGCGCTAGAACCGCAACCTTGGCGTCCACGACGATCGTGCGTCCCCCAGCGAGGTTGACGGTGAGGTCCGGCCGCAGGTTCTTGCCTTCGTCGTCTCTGACGTTGACCTCGGTCTCGAAGTCGACGTGTTCCACCATCCCCGCCAGTTCGACCACTCTCTCGAGTTGGACCTGGCCCCAGTTGCCGCGTACGTCCGAGCGCCGCAACGTGTTAATGAACTCCTTGGTGCGTTCGCCGAGGCGCTCGGACGTGCGCGCCACCTGTTCGACCTGTTCGCGCAGTTGCGCCTGGCCCTCGCGCCGAAACTTCTCGGCTTCGCTCGTCTGGCGCTTGACGTCCTCCAGCGCCTTCGACATCGGTTCCACGAGGCTCTTGACCGCCTGTTCACGCTTGGCGAGTTCGGCCGCCTGGGCCTCCGCGGACCGTGTGAACCGCTCGTTGGCCATCTGGAGAAACTTCCGAGAGTTGGTATCCAGGACATCTGCGCTGAGGGCCTTGAATTGGTCCTGGACCTGCGAGAACTGCTCCTTGAGGTCGGCGATGCGGCGCTCGGCTTCTTCCCTGACCCGTGCCTCGCGCTCCTCCGCACGTTTGTTGGCGACGGCCTCGGTTCGGGTAGAGGATCGGGCCACCGCGACGGCGTAGGCGACGACGGCTCCGACAATCAGGCCTCCGACGGCCCAAACCACCTCGATCATGGGTCCACTGTCGCACGTGGGGCCGACGCCAGGCCCCTCACTCGCCGGAGGGCCGGGCCTTGCCCCCTGGGGAAGCCCCGCGCTGGGGTGGTCATGGTGATTCTTGGGGCGTAGGTTGGGGGCCAAGCGCAGCGCCGTGTAGAGACAGCAGGCTGAAAGATGGTGGTTCATCGTGCATGGCGACCGTGGCCGCAGGATTCTGAGCCCCATCGCCGCTGGGACAGCAGCGGTTCTGATGTCGTTTATCGTCGCTTCCCCGGCATCGGCCGCGGACTCGAACGTCACCACCGTCGGGGAACTCCAGACGAACGCCTCCACGTGCACGTCCGGGGACACCATCACGATCGATGCGGACATCTCCGCCGTCAACGAGGTGCTCCAAGTCGGATGTACGGATCTCACGATCGACCTCAACGGTCACGCGACCGCCCTCCGATAGGTGAATATCCCATCGGGAAACCAGCTGACGATCGAAGATATCGCGGGAGGCGGATCGCTCGCGGCCGTGGCGACGACGACCCTCGCACCGGGAATCCGTGTTCCCCCGGGGGCCTCCCTTGTCGTCACCAGCGGTTCCGTTGCCGTGAGCGGGGGGGACCGGGCGGCGGCCATCGGTGGTGCTCAATACGAGGACGCGGGGTCGATCACGATCCACGGGGGCACCGTAACCGCGACGTGCCTGCCGTCGCGCGGGGCGGCGATCGGTGGTGGAGAGAACGGCGACGGCGGGACGTTCTACATGGACGGCGGAACCGTGATCGCCACCGCGTCCCTCCGCGGGGCGGGTATCGGCGGGGGAGATAATGGCTCGGCGGGAACCATCACCATCGACGGGGGCTCGCTCATCGCTTCGGCGGGACAGAACGGAGCCGGGATCGGCGGGTACACCCCCGGGGGCTATGGCTTCATCACCATCAACAGCGGCACCGTGAACGCCACGGGCGGGCAGTACGCGGCCGGAATTGGAGGGGGCGTCGCGAGTGGAGGCCCTCCCATCACCATCAACGGGGGTACGATCACCGCCACTGGTGGGGAGAACGCCGCTGGCATTGGGGGTGCTACAACAGGGAACGGCGGTACTACCACCATCAACGGTGGCACGATCACCGCTACTGGAGGGCTCAACGGCGCTGGTATCGGAGGGGGGATGGCCGGTGCCGGGGGAACAATCGCCATTTCCGCAGGAGATGTCACCGCCACCGGTGGTGCCTACGGCGCGGGGATCGGAGGCGGCCAGAATGCCGCGGGCGGTTCGATCACCGTCACCGGGGGTACCATCCAAGCGACTGGCGGAAGTCAGGCCGCCGGGATCGGCGGCGGGGATGAGGCCGCGGGTGGCAACTTCACCATGACCGGAGGAACGGTCATCTCCGATGGAGCTTCGGATGGTGCGGGGATCGGAGGCGGCGACCACGGGGATAGCGGAGTCATTGTCATTTCCGATGGCTCGGTCACGGCGCTCGGGGGACTCCATGGGGCCGGGATCGGGGGTGGCCGCGGCGGCGATGGCACCGATACGACGATTAACGGGGGAACCATTCTCGCCCGGGGTGACGGTCAGGGGTCTGGCATTGGCGGCGGCGAATACAACTCCAACATTCTCCTCTCGATCACCGGGGGAACCGTGACGGCGGAGGGGAGCGGAGCCGCGGCTGGGATTGGTGGAGGGTTCAACGGCGACGGAGGAACCGTGAACATCTCTGGGGGAACGGTGAGCGCGACGACCGGGAGCCTGCTGGTCGCCGCCGGGATCGGCGGTGGGCAGAACGGGGATGGCGTGATTCTCTCTATCGGTTCTTCTGCCGTCGTGACCGCCACCGGTGGATACACCGCCGTCGGGATGGGTGACGGCGGAACCGACTTCCATTCCACGACGGTCGATGGCGTCCTCAGGGTTCCGTCGGGAGACTTCATCATCCCCGACTCGAACGGTGCGGGGGCAGAGGTGACGATCGGGGCGACGGGGCAGATCACTGGTGGGGTAGCGGACATTACGATCGGAGCGTCGATCTCGGGCGCGGGTCAGATTCAAAACAACGGGGCGATCACGCTCGTCGAGGCGTACGTCGGGGTGACGATCCTCGGCCACGACTACCTCATCGACTTCGATGCCCAAGGCGGTACACCCGCTCCCGCGTCTGTCCGTTTGTACGCGGATCGGTTTTCATCGTTCTCGTGGAGCGGCCGCACCTTCCCGTCGGATCCCGCGCGCACGGGTTTCGAGTTCGCCGGGTGGAATACGGCGTCCAACGGCTCTGGATCGACTGTGACCGCATCCTACGTCTTCTCGTCCGACGATGTGCTGTACGCCCAGTGGGTCCTACCGGCCACCGGAGGAGGATCCCTCGGGGCGTTGCCGTGGGCCGCGGCGTCCATCCTCTTGGGAGCGGTGGGAATCGAGGCACGGAGGAGGCTGGAAGCCGAACGCGCATGAGGCCCGACGCACACTAGACTCGCGTCGTGGCCCTCACCATTGGCATCGTCGGTCTGCCGAACGTCGGCAAGTCGACCCTGTTCAACGCCCTGACACGAGCGAGCGTCTTGGCCGAGAACTATCCCTTCGCGACCATCGAGCCCAATATCGGGGTCGTGCCGCTTCCGGACGAGAGACTTCCCGTCCTGGCCGAGATGTTCTCCTCGGAGAAGACCGTCCCCGCAACCGTTTCGTTCGTAGACATCGCCGGCATCGTCAAAGGAGCATCGGAGGGGGAGGGGCTGGGCAACGCGTTTCTGTCCCACATCCGAGAGGCCGACGCCATCTGCCTCCTGACCCGGGCGTTCGATGATCCGGACGTCGTCCACGTCGAAGGCCGGGTGGACGCTGCCTCCGACAT
>CAYTLH010000032.1:0-10319 GCA_964438525.1 uncultured Demequinaceae bacterium
GTTGACGGCGAGGTTCGCGAGTTCGCCATAGGTATATCGGCCCTGGGTCGTGACGTTCGCGGTATTCTCCCGGACCTTGTCGAACACGACGACGGTGTCATACAGCGAGTATCCGAGAATCGTCAGGAACCCGATGACGGACGCCGGCGTGATCTCGAAGCCCACCCCGGCATAGATCCCGACCGTGAACACGAGGTCGTGGACGAGGGCGATGAGGGCGGCGGCGGCCATTCTCCAGGCGTGGAAATACACCGTCATGACGACGGTCACGAGGAGGATGAAAATGATGAGACCCTTGAGCGCCTTGGAGCTGACGTCCGCCCCCCAGGTCGGGCCGATGACCTCCGACGACACCGTATCGACGGGCACGTCGTACGCGTCCGCGAGGGCCTCCTTGATGTCGTCGACCAGGCCGGGATTGTCGTCGATGTTGATGATCCCGTATTCGGCCCGGATGGTGTCGTTTCCGATGACTTTGACGGTGGGGATGGAACCCGGCACCAGGTCGGTGGCGACGTCGATGGCGGGCTGGGTGGACGGGTCCTGCAGGTTCTCGATCGTGAACTGGCTTCCACCGCGGAAGGCTAGCCCGAGGTTGACCCCCTTGCCGACCAATAGGCCGACGGCGAGGGCCAAGAGGAGGCCGGAGACGAGGAACCACGACCGACGGTGCCGGACGATGCCGTAGCTCTTCTCCCCCGTGTGGAGAGCGTTCCCCCATGCGGCTATGCCCATGGTCGTCACACCCCCCCGCCCTGGATGCCCGCCTTGCGTTGGGCGATCGTCTGAGCACCGATCTCGACCCTGCCCCGGCCCTTGTACGCGGGCCCTCGGCCGAGCAGTCGGGGGTCGAGGCCCGAGAGGCGGTGCCCTTGCCCGTAGAACCTCGTCTTGGCCAGGAGGACGAGGATGGGGTGGGTGAAGCGGGTAACGACGATGAGGTCGATGACCGTCGTGAGCCCCAGCGTGAAGGCGAAGCCCCGGACGTTCCCGACTGCCGTCATGTACAGGGCGACCGCGGCGATCAGGCTGACGGTGTCGGAGGCGAAGACGGTCTTCCGGGCCCTGGTCCACCCGTGCTCGACCGCCGAGGGCAGGCTCCTCCCGTCGCGCAGTTCGTCCCTGACCCGTTCGAAGTAAACGATGAAGGAGTCGGCCGTGATCCCGATGGCGACGATGAGGCCGGTGACGCCCGCAAGGCTGAGCCGGTATCCGATGAGGTGGGACATCACCCCGATGGTGCCCATGGTGAGGGTGGCGGCCACGGCGAGGGAGCCCACGGTCACGAGGGCGAGGGCGCGGTACTGGAGGATCGAGTACAGGACGACGAGCAGGAGGCCGATCGCCCCGGCGAGCATTCCGCTGCGGAGCTGGTCGGCCCCGAGGGTCGCCTGGACCTCGTTGCGGCTCTGGAAGTTGAAGCTCAGGGGCAGGGCGCCATACTTGAGTTTTGTCGAAAGCCCGTTCGCCTCCTCGGCCGTCATGACGGGGGAAGCGCGATGGATCCGGGCGCTTCCCCCGATGATCTTCTCGGCCGCAGAGGGGGCGGAAATGACCTCGCCGTCGAGGACCATGGCAAACCGATTCCGGGGGTCGGCGTCCGTGAGGTCGGCCAGCCTCCCGGTCACGTCTTCGAAGACCCCGGCCCCGCTGGAGGTGAAATTGATGTAGACCTCGTAACCCTTGCCGACCGCGCCTCCCGATGTGACCACTGGGCCCGAACTCGCCGACGCGATATCGTCCCCGAAAAGCTCGACGGGTCCGAGGAGGTACTTGGTCACGTCGAGTGCGTTGGAGCCGTCGGTGCAGGCGACGAAGGCCTCGTCCGGGTCTCCCGTGTCGCCCGCGACGTGGCCGCCGTCGACGGTGCAGTCGACCTGACCCCATTCGTTCCGGACCTCCTCCGTGATCGAGTCGTAGGAGGAACCGGTGCCGTCCGTGGTAGAGGCGTAAGGGTCGAGGGCGGGGTCGAGCGAGAGGGGCAAGTCTTCCGACGCGCCGGTCTCGTCCACGTACAAGACGGCCCGGAACTGGAGCTGGGCGGCCTCGGTCACCAGGTCGATGCTCTGCTGGGAGGGGGTCCCGGGCAGGGACACCATGATGGTGTCGACCCCCAGGGTCGTGATCTCGGCCTCGGAAACGCCGGTCCCGTCGATACGCCGACGCATGACCTCGACCGCTTCGTCAAGGACGTCCTGGGTGATCTCGTCGCCCGTCGTGCTGACGGGTTCGAGGATGATTTCCACCCCACCCGCGAGGTCGAGCGCAAGCCCAGGGGTCCAGCTCTTCTCGTTGGCGTATACCCCGTAGGCGAGAAAGCCTCCCAGGGCCAGGACGAGGACGAGAAGACCCAGGAGCTTGCGTCGCGCCTTCTGTGCGGATGTCAAGAGCGATACCCCTCTGGCTGGATGGACGTCCCCCGACCGCATTGGGGGACCCAGGCGATTCTATGCGCTTCGGGTCACGGTAGTCGAACCGGCGAGGCGCGTCGTCCTAGTCGAATAGGCGGGCGGCGTCCCCGGTTCCGCCGAATCCGGACGTTGGCGCCACCCCGAGATGGTCGAAGGCGGCAGGGGTCGCGACCCTCCCTCGAGGGGTTCTGCTCATCAGCCCCTCCCGGACGAGGAAGGGCTCCGCGACGGTCTCAACGGTCTCGACCTCCTCCCCGACGGCGATGGCGAGGGTCGACAGGCCGACCGGCCCCCCGGCGAAACGGGTGCACAGGGCGAGGAGGACGGCTCGGTCGAAACGGTCGAGGCCACAGCCGTCGACCTCGTACACCTCGAGGGCGGCGTGGGCGGCCTCGAGCGTCCCGGTTCCGGTGCCATGCACCTCGGACCAGTCGCGGACCCGTCGGAGAAGGCGATTGGCGACCCGAGGCGTCCCCCTCGAACGGCCGGCTATCTCGGTGGCGGCGTCGGAATCGACCCCGAACCCGAGGAGCCCCGCCGAGCGTTCGAGGATCTCCCGAAGCTCGGACTCGGAATAGAAGTCCAGGTGGCCGGTGAAGCCGAATCGATCGCGCAGGGGGGCAGGAAGGAGGCCGGAGCGGGTCGTCGCGCCGACGACCGTGAAGGGGGGGAGGCTCAAGGGTATGGAGGTGGCCCCCGCGCCCTTCCCGACGACGACATCCACCCGAAAGTCCTCCATGGCGAGGTACAGCATCTCCTCGACGGGCCGGGCCAGGCGGTGGATCTCGTCGATGAAGAGAACCTCCCCCTCCTCCAGGCTGGACAAGATCGCGGCCAGATCGCCCGCGTGCTGGATCGCGGGACCGGAGGTGACCCTGAGCGTCGCCCCCATCTCGTGGGCGACGATCATGGCGAGCGTCGTCTTGCCGAGCCCGGGGGGCCCGGACAGGAGGACGTGGTCGGCCACGGATCCGCGCGCCTTCGCCGCCTCGAGGACGAGCCCGAGTTGATCTCGGACGACCTTCTGCCCCACGAATTCCTCGAGTGTGGACGGCCGGAGGGCGGCCTCGTTCGCGCGTTCGATCGCGTCGGCGCCGGGGTCGACGAGCCGGGTCTCATCCATGGCCGCCCCCGAGCCTGACGAGCGCCGCCCTCAGGACGGTGGACACCTCGTCGGAGGAGATCGGCTCTGCCGCGACGGCGTCGACGGCGAGCCTGGCGTCGCGGGCGCCCCATCCCAGCCCGACGAGGGCCTCGGCCACCTGATCCCGCCCATCATGCGTCGGCGTGGCCCCGGCCGCCTCAGGAAGCCTGCCGGCCAGCTCGAGCAGGAGCCTGGCGGCCACCTTGGGGCCGACGCCGGGGACCCGTTCGAGAGCCCCCCGGTCCCCCAACGCGACGATAGACGAAAGCCCCTCGGGAGAATGGACGGCGAGCATGGCCAGGGCAAGCCTCGGCCCGACGCCGGTGACGGATTGGAGGGCGACGAAGGCGTCCCGCTCGGCCGTCGTCGCAAATCCGTAGAGGGTGAGGGAGTCTTCCCTGACGACGAGGTGGGTATGGACGGTGAGGGGCTCCCCCCGCCGCGCCTCCGAGAGGGTCGACGGTGTCGTGAGGACGGCGAAGCCGACGCCGCCGACATCGAGGACGAGCGACGACGTCGTGACGGCCTCGACCGTGCCCATGAGTTGTGCCAGCACCCGGCCTCCTGGGTTCGAACGTATGTACGAACCACGCTACGGCACGGGCCGCCCTTTGCCACGGCGACGCGCCGCGCGTTCGGCCTCGGCCCATCGACGCTGCGCCGGCGTCGACGCCGTGGACTCCGCCCCGTTCCCGGCCCCCCTCCACGCGTGGCAAATGGCGATGGCCAGCGCATCCGCGGCGTCGGCCGGCTTGACGGGGGCGTCGGGTCCCAGAAGCCTCCTCACCATCTGGCCGACCTGGGCCTTGGCGGCCCTCCCACTCCCCGTGACCGCGGCCTTGACCTCGGACGGGGTGTAGAGGGCGACGGGGATTCCCCGCCGTTCCGCCGCGAGCATGACGACCCCCGACACCTGGGCCGTCCCCATGACCGTCCGGACGTTGTGTTGGGAAAAGACCCGTTCGAGGGCGACCGCGGCCGGTTCGACCTCGTCGAGGGCGTGCTCGACGGCGTCGGCGATCTCCGCGAGCCTCAGCGGGATCGGGAGGCCAGCATCGGTGGTCGCCACCGTGACGGACACGAGGGTCAGCGTCCTCGACGGCCCGGCCTCGATCGCCCCGAGGCCGCACCTCGTCAAGCCCGGGTCGACGCCGAGGATCCGCACCCTACTCCTCTGCCGCGGCGAGCACCTCGTCGGAGGCGTCGAAGTTGGCGTACACGTTTTGGACGTCGTCGCTGTCCTCCAGGGCCTCGATGAGCCTGAGCATGGTCCGCGCTCCCTCGATGCCCACCTCGATCTGGACGGACGGGACGAAGGACACCTCGGCGGAGTCATAGTCGATCCCGGCGTCCTGAAGGGCCGTCCGGGCGGCCACGAGGTCGCCGGACTCGGTCAAGACCTCGATGACCTCTCCCAGGTCGGTGATCTCCTCCGCCCCCGCCTCGAGCGTGGCCTCGAGGACGGCGTCCTCCGTGACGCCGCCTTCCTTGGAGACGATGATCTGACCCTTGCGGGAGAAGAGATAGGAGACGGATCCGGGGTCGGCGAGTGATCCGCCGTTGCGCGTGAGGGCCGTCCGAACGTCCATGGCGGCGCGATTCCGGTTGTCCGTCAGGCACTCGATGAGGACGGCGACCCCGCCCGGTCCGTAGCCCTCGTACATGATCGTCTCGTAGTCGGCTGCCCCGGCCTCGAGACCCGCGCCCCGCTTGACGGCCCGGTCGATGTTGTCGTTGGGGACCGATGATTTCTTCGCCTTCTGGATGGCGTCGAAGAGGGTGGGATTGCCCGCCGGGTCTGCCCCGCCGATCCGGGCGGCCACCTCGATGTTCTTGATGAGTTTGGCGAAGAGCTTTCCCCGCTTGGCGTCGATGACGGCCTTCTTGTGCTTGGTCGTCGCCCATTTGGAATGTCCGGACATGTCTTCCCTTCAGCCTGCTCTGTCGGCCTTCGCCGCTGACCCGAGACCCGGGCCCGTTCCCCGCCCTCCTCCGGTGGCGCGGACGATGTCGACGAAGTACCGGTGAACCCGCGACTCCCCGGAAATCTCCGGATGGAACGCGGTCGCCGCGAGGTTTCCATACCTTACCGCCACGACTCTACCGCCGTGGGACGGGTCGGTCGCGAGCACCTCGACCCCCTCCCCCACCTCCTCGACCCACGGGGCCCGGATTAGGACCGCCCGCAGGGGCCGACCGTCGGGAATCCACGTCACGACGACCTCCGAGGACTGGACCTGGCGGCCGAAGGCGTTCCGACGGACCGTCATGGGGATCCCCCCAAGCACCTGCTGGTCGGCCGTCCCGTCGAGTATCCGGTCCGCCAGCAGGATCATGCCCGCGCAGGTGCCGAGGACGGGCAGGCCGTCCCGGATCCGCGCCTTCAACGGCTCGAAGAGCCCGAAGATCCGGAGCAGTTTGTCTATCGTCGTGGATTCGCCTCCGGGCAGGACGAGGCCGTCGACGGCTTGGAGCTCGGTTGCCCTCCGGACGGGGACGGCCTCGGCGTCCGCCTCGCGAAGGGCGGCGAGGTGCTCCCTCACGTCCCCCTGAAGCGCGAGGACACCGATGACGGGCCGGGCGGTCACGCCGCCTCCGTCCCGAGGTGGCGCAGTTTCCCGTCCCACGGAAGGACGGTCGAGAGGAGCTCGGCGAGGGCAAGGGGGAACACCTCGATGTCGAACCGCCGGATCTCGTCGACCGAATACCAGGCCTCGGCCTCGATGGTGTCGCGTTCCGCCTCGGTCCAGACGGCCGGACGGCGTTCCACAGCGTCGGCGGCCCGGGCAAGGAAGAACTCCTCGTGCTGGACGTAGGGATTCCTCATGAAGTCAAAGACCGCCGTCCTCTCCCAGACGGGTCCGGCGAGGGCGGGGATGGGCACGACGAATCCCGCCTCCTCCCTCACCTCCCTCGCGGCCGCCTCCCGGTGGGTTTCGCCGTTGTGAAGACCTCCGCCGGGGGTGAACCACCACGACCGTTCGGGCAGGTAAGGATCGTGACCGCGGAGCAGGAATAGCCGATCCTCGTCGTCGAACAGGAGGATACGGGCGGCCTCCCGGGGAGTCGCCTCCTCGGTCGTCACGGGCGAACCTACCAGCCGCGCTCGGCGAGCCGGTGGTCCGCCGGCACATCGTCGACGTTGATGCCGACCATGGCCTCGCCGAGACCCCTCGACACGTCGGCGATGACGGCGGGGTCGTCGTGGAATGTCACAGCTTTGACGATCGCGGCCGCCCGCTTGGCCGGATCCCCGGATTTGAAGATACCGGACCCGACGAATACACCTTCGGCCCCGAGCTGCATCATCATGGCGGCGTCGGCCGGGGTGGCGATGCCTCCCGCGGTGAAGAGGACGACCGGGAGTGTGCCGGCCTGCGCGACCTCCTTGACGAGGCCGACGGGCGCCTGCAGCTCCTTGGCGGCGACGTAGAGTTCGTCCTCGGGCATGCTCGTCAGGCGCTTGATGGCGCCACGGATGGCCCGCATGTGGGTGGTGGCGTTGGAGACGTCTCCCGTGCCGGCCTCGCCCTTGGACCGGATCATGGCGGCGCCCTCGGCGATGCGACGGAGGGCCTCGCCGAGGTTCGTCGCCCCGCACACGAACGGCACGGTGAATCGCCACTTGTCGATGTGATGGTCGTAGTCCGCCGGGGTCAGGACCTCGGACTCGTCGACGTAATCCACCCCGAGGCTCTGAAGCACCTGCGCCTCGACGAAGTGTCCGATGCGGGCCTTGGCCATGACGGGAATGGAAACGGTGTCGATGATGCCCGTGATGAGGTCGGGGTCGCTCATGCGGGCGACTCCGCCCTGGGCACGGATGTCGGCCGGAACGCGTTCGAGGGCCATGACGGCCACGGCCCCGGCATCCTCGGCGATCTTCGCCTGCTCCGGCGTGACGACGTCCATGATGACCCCGCCCTTGAGCTGCTCGGCCATGCCGCGCTTGACCAGGTCGGTGCCGACCGTGGGCTCGGTCTCCTTCTCGGCCTTCTTCTGGGCCATCGCAACCCCCGTCGCTAGTGCTCGGAATACATTCTAATCGCCTCGTGGTAGGTCCTCTCGACGCGGGGGGCGACGCTGTCCCAGTCGAAGAGCGCCGCGCACTGCTGTCCACTCTTGGCCAGGGCCTTCCTCTCCTCCCGATTCTCGAGAAGCTCGCTGACCTTGTCGGCGAGGTCGTCGGCGTCGCCGACGCCGTGAAGGAAGACGCAAGGTTCACCGTTGTGGGATGAGGCGACGTCCCTGAAGGCGGGCAGGTCGCTCGCGACGACGGCCGCCCCCGCCGCCATGGCCTCGACGAGGACGATGCCGAAGCTCTCCCCTCCCGTGTTCGGTGCGCAGTAGACGTCGACCGAGGACATGAACCTCTGCTTGAGGGATTCGTTGAGTTCGCCGAGGTGCTCCGCCCCGGCTTTGATGATCCGGGACGCCGCCCTGGAGGAGTAGCGGCCGGCCACGAGGAATCGCACCCCCGGGATCCGTTCGCGAACCAGGGGGATCATGCCGAGGAAGGTCTCGAGTCCCTTCCGCGGCTCGTCCAGACGGCCGAGGATTCCGACGGTGGGACGGCCCTTGGTTCCCTGCCAGGCCTTCCTCGGCGGGGCTCCGACGAACGCCTTGGTGGAAACCCCATTGGGGATGATGTGCGTGGCGTCGAGCCTCAGGTGCTCCTTGATGGTGCGGTCGGCCGAGGGGGACACGGCGATCCTGGCGTCGAGCACCTCCATCCCCGGCTTGATGAAGGGCTTGGCGAGCCTCATGACGACCGAGGAGTCGTTCGACGTGTGGAAGGTCGCGACGGTGGGTCCCCGCCGGGCCCACATGGCGATGAGGGACAGCGACGGGGCGCCGGGCTCGTGGAGATGGACGATGTCGAATCGCCCGTACTTCAGCCACTCCCGCACCTTCCAGGCGGCGACGAGCCCGAACTTGATCCTCGCCGTGGACCCGTTGTACGAGACCGGGACGGACCAGCCGGCGCTGTCGACGAACCCCGGCACGGGTGTCCGGGGGGCGGAGGGCGCCAAGACCCGGACATGATGGCCGAGGTCCGTGAGCGCCGCCGCGAGGTTGGTCACGTGAAGCTGGACCCCGCCCGGGAGGTCGAGCGAGTAGGGACAGACGATGCCGATCCTCATCGTTCGGGATGTCACTCGGCCCACCCGAACCGTTCGATCATGTGCCAGTCCTCCGGATGACGGGCGATCCCGTCGGCGAGGAAGCTGGCCCAGGCCTGGGTCATGGTGACGGTCGCCCTCTTCTTCGGTCCCGACGGTACGGCAACCATCGGCCCGAAGTCCATGACGGTTCCCCATTTGGACTTCGCGGCCCGGCGCGCCTTCCCCCTCAGCCTCTCGTAGTAGGCGCTGAGGGGGAACAGGGGTGTGTCGGTCGCGAGGGCAAGGGCGGCGGGTCCGGGGGCGACCCTGACCGTGTGTCCCCACATGTCGACGGGAATCCCGCTCCCGCTCATGTCCCGGTCGGCCAGGAGCGCGAGAACCCCCCCGCGTTCCTTCGCGGCGAGGATGAGCTGCCGGAACGTCGAGGATCCCTCGTGGCCGATGATCGTCATTCCCAGGCCCTCCCGGAAGGCCACGAACTCGTCGAATACCTTCCGGGGCTCGAGCACCTCGGCGACCGTCGTGATGGGCCCGAGGTTGCGGCAGGTGAAGGCGCCGACCAGGTCCCAGTTCCCCGAGTGGCCAAGGACGGGAATCATGCGGCCGGGATCGTCGAGCGCGGCCTGGGCGTCCTTCTCCCCGATCATCCGCACCCTCGCGTCGATTGTGGACCCCTTCATCCGCGGGAGCTCCAATATTTCGGCGTAGTACCGGGCCGTGGACGCCATCGATCGCCGGGACAGCCGCCGAAGCTCCCGGCCCTCGAGGTTCGTCACCCGGTGGAGGTTCTCCTCGAGCCTCCGCACCCCCTTGCCATGCCTCAGCCAGGCGACCCAGGTCCCGGCCCCGGCGCACACTCGGATGAACCACACGGGCACGAAGCGGGAGACGCGCCAGGCGAAGACGAGGGCCTTCATTCGGGATCGGCGCCTAGTCCAGCGGCGGCGGCAGGGAGGGGTCGAGGCGGCTGGCCTGGAGCACCACCCAGCCTCGCTGGAACACCGTGACGAGGGCCGCGGCCGCCAGGAAGAAGAACACCCACGCCAGCACGACCACGTCGAGAACCTCGAGGCCGACGAGTCCGGTGGGAACTAGACAGATGACGAGGCGGTCGACGCGTCCGGCGATTCCGATCTTGGCGGAGACCCCGAGGCCCTCGGCCCTCGCGCGGGTATAGGGCACGATCGATCCGATCACGAGCGCGAGGAGCGCGCCGAGGGCGGCGACGCGGTGGAGGTCGAGGAGCCCCCAGGCGAGCCCGCCGAACACGGCCGCGTCCGCGAAGCGGTCGAGGGTCGAGTCCAGCATGGCGCCGAACTTGGACGATTTCCCCGTCATGCGGGCGATCATCCCGTCGGTCAGGTCGAGGAGGGAGAACCACCAGGCGAACATCGTCCCCACGAACAGGGCGTAGATGTTCTCGTCGGCCTGCGGAAAGTAGTACAGGGCCCCGAACATCACGCCGGCGGTCCCGATCAGGGTGATGGCATTGGGGTGTACGTGCCACTTGACCATCAACTTGGCGATCGCCCGATACGCGGCGATGAACGGCGGGCCCATCCACTTGACCATCTCTAATCCTCCTTCGCCCAGGCCGCGCTCACGCGTTGCCAGGTATCGTCGAGCAGTTCGGGCAGG
>CAYTLH010000033.1:0-6025 GCA_964438525.1 uncultured Demequinaceae bacterium
TCTTCACCCCCCTCGGCGTGACGTCCGCGGGATGGGGGCCGCCCCCCGAGATCTGGGGGCACGGCGGACGCTTTCAGCTCGGCAACACGATCATGGGTCGTGGCAAAGCCGAGGATCCCTCCGATCCCCGCTCCGACAACCCCGCCCTCATCACCCCGGCCGGACGCCTCCACCTCACCTTGGCCGACTGGGCCCGGATCCAGCGGGTCTTCATCGCCGACGGCGCCGGGCTCGTGTCGCCCGAGAGCATCGAACGACTCCTCACCGTCCCGGACGGCAACCCGATGTCGATGGGGTGGGCCCCCGCCCGCGGGCTCTCGACCGCCGGGCTCGCCCAGCAGGGCTCGAACGGCCGGTGGGTCGCGACCGCGCTCATGGCCGCCGACCGGTCCCACACCGTCATGCTCATCGTCAACGACGGCCGGACCCGGACCTTGATGCGGAGCCTCGCGATCGCTGCGGAACTGATGGGCTAGCCCCGCCTCGTCTCCTTCTCCTCCTCGGTCAGGCCCGCCTCCCAGCCGTCGTACTCGCCGTTATTGCGGGAGGCCACGTGGGCGCACAACTGGTTGGACTGGCGGAGGAAGTCCGGAACGATCGCCTTGTTGCGGCGTTCCGCGACGGCCGCCCACTGGGGGATCTGCTTGAGGGGCTGGTGGACGTTGACGGAGAACCCGTGGCGGCGGAGGGACCTGCCCGCGGCCTTGGCGTCGGACTTCTCATCGAAGTACAGGTAGAAGATGAGGTGGCGCGGCACGGTGACGTCCCCGCCCATGGCCTCGAGGTGGGCGATGGTCTGAAGGTCGCGGTGCCTGAGGCCGGCCAGGGAGGGGCTCGCGGTCGGGTCCGGCTCCGATGCCGGGCGATCGGCGGGTGCGGCGGGCTCGAGGGCGCCCATGGGACGGAGGGTAGTCCCGGGACCGGGCGTCGTCTAGACCCCCGGGGAGTCAAGGTCCGGTGGGGGTCGGGGTTTTTCCCACGCGGACCCCCGGGTCGCGCGTTAGGCTCGGCTGTAGGGCGTCGGAGCGGCGCCCGCCCGCACGCGCCGGGCACCGAGGATCGATGGGGTCGACATGGAGAACGAGGAGTATCCCCCCCGAGTCCTCAAGCGTGCCCTCCGGGACAAGGACCCGGCCATTCGACGCCAGGCCGTCATCGTCATCGGGAAGGCCTCCGGCCCCGACGCGCTCTCGCTCTTGGGCAAGGCCATCGAGGACCCCAACTCACTCGTTCGCGCGCAGGCGGTCGTCATGCTCAAGGGCTTTCAGGACCCCGAAGCCGTCCGCCTGCTGGTCACCACGCTCGCGAACGACCCCCATCCGTTCGTCCGGGGCAAGGCGGCCTGGGCGCTTGGGGAAATGGGGGACCCCAGCGTCGTGAAGCACCTCAGCCCCGCCCTCGAGGAACACGACGGATATGTGTCGAATTCGGCGGCGGCGGCGCTGAAGAAACTCGGGGGGCCCGACGTGGCGGCGGCACCGGTCGACCCTGAGCCTCCCCCTGTTCCGGCCACACCCAAGAGGGCGCCGGCCAAGCGGAAGGCGCCCCCGAAGAAGAGGGCGCCGGCCAAGCCCAAGGCCGCCCCCAAGAAGGAAGCAGCGGCGAAGAAGAGGGCGCCGGCCAAGCCCAAGGCCGCCCCCAAGAAAAAAGCACCCGCGAAGAAGAGGGCGCCGAGTAAGCCCAAGGCGCCCGAGCAAGACAAGCTCTTCTGAGTCACGAGGGAAGGAGAGGGGTTGATCGAGCTGAGGGCCGACGCCTTGCTCGCGGCCGGGGTGCAGGCGCAGAGAAACGACTACGACTCGCCATGGGCGTCCCTGGTCATCGGCGCCGTCGTGTTGGCCGGATTTCTCCTGTACAGCCTGATGAGTCCGTCGAGTGGGAAGACGAGGGTCTTCGGATCCAGCCAGAAGTTGAAGGCGACCCGTCCGCTGCGGGAGCCCGACCATCGAACGCGGGTCAGGCGTTTCCCCTTTGCCGGGTTCCCCTGCCTCGGCAAGCCGGTCACGGGCGACGAGGGTTCCGTCGAGGCCCTCGTCCGGGCGCGTCGATTCCGGGAGGCGTCGGCGCTGGTGTCCCCCGGGGACCTCGAAGGTCGGGTGGGCTTGGCGGTCGCCCGCCTCGGGCCGGCCACGGACCTCCTCCGCGCGGTGCACACGAGGAGGAGGGTGAAGGGCCGCCATCGGGCGCGATCCCTTCTCGCGAGCTTCTACCCCAACCTGGCTATTCGATTCGCGGCGTTCTATTCGACCGTCGCGTACGACCCTGTTGAGAACCGCTGCGCCCTCCTCGAACTCCGGATCCGGAAGGGCAGGTTCCGGAAGGCGGCGGTCGGGTACGAGAAACTCGCGCAAAAGTACCCGAAGGCGGACGAGGCACCCGCCTGGATCATGAACTCCGCACTGGCCTTCGGGCTCGCGCGTCAAACGGACGATGCCCGGCGAATGGCCCTCCGCGCCACGGGCTTGAGCGATGGGCACCCGGAGAAGGACTCCGCGTCCAGGTTCCTGAGGAGGTTCGACCACGCTAAGGGGAAGGCGTCCACGACCCGGCACCGCAGGTCGGGACGGCTGGCGTACGCGATCGAGAGGAGCCAGAAACGCAAGCACCTCCCGGAGTACCCGCGGTGGCCCAACCAGATCGAACGTCTGGGGTGGATCAAGTCGGAAACCGAACTCGTAGACCTGACCACCGGAAACGTCATCGCGGTCTTGAAGGCGGGGGCGATGCCCCTCGTCGCCCTTTCGAATGGGCCACAGGTATTCTTACGCGCCGTCGGGGCCATCGCGCCGGATATCGGGGCCGTGAGCCTCGACGACGGTAGCGTCATCACCTGGGACGACCTCCTTATGCGGAGCATCTGGGGAGAGCGGATGTTCGTCGTCCGATCTAAGAGGACGGCCAGGACGTGGGTCGCGATCCCGCCGGACCAGGCCTTCATGGGGCCGCCCCTCGGGGACGACCGCTCACGGGCGCACGACGAGCGCTCCCTGGCCGTCCTGCGAGCCCAGGCCCAGCGATCCCCGGACGATCCCATGGTGGCCCACGCCCTGCTGTGGTGCTTGTACCACACGCCCGTGGAAGACGACGAGAGGGCCGCCCGGGTGCAGGAGATCCTCGGTGCGGCCGCCGTGGCCCGGGCGCGATTCGGGCAGTACATCTGGGTCCGCTTCTACTGGGCGCTCGTGGTGGACCAGTATTCGAATGACCCGAACATCAAGACCTTGGCGGTCCTCGATTCCCAAGGCCGAACCGCTCCCACAGCGATCCTCGAACGCGCCCTCGCCCATGCCAGGCCCCATCACAAGGACCACCACCTCAGGGAGGCGGCCTTCCTGGACGCCACCCACGGACCGACGTACGGGATGCTCCTGGAGCAGGCCGAACGCCGGGGGGATGCCGACGAATACGACTCCCTCTTCCGCTACACCCAGAAGACCTTCCCCAAGGATTCGGAGGCCCCCCTGTACTTCCGGACCCTTCAGGTGATCCGGCACGGCCCACGAGGAGCGTTCCCCCTCCTGGCGAACCAAGCCGGAGAATCGCCGGAGGTCGTGGCCCAAGCTCGGGCCGCCCTCGCCGCCCACTCGGCCGATCCGGACCTCCTCGACACCGTCGAGCAGGAGTTGGTGGCCGTCAAACCCGACGACCCGAGGATCGGGCTCTGCCGGGTATACGCGGCGCTCCACCGAGCCGACGCCGCGACCGCCGTAGCCCAACTGGAGGAAGCCCTCAAGCGGGACGGCGTCTTCAACCAGTCGATCCTCGCCCTCCTGGACATCGCGACCGGGCTCGTCCCGTCATCCCAGGGAGGCGCCGTCCTCAAGCGCGCGGAACCGTATATGGCCGCCTCACCGGAGCCCTTCAGGACGCTGGTGGTCGAATCGAGGACCACCCAGTTGTGGCAGGACGGACTCGAACTCGGACGGCGGATGGTCGAGGCGGGGGTCCTGCCCGGGTGGGGGAACATCACCCAGGTCGAAGGCATCCTCCAGGCAATCGACAAGGTCATCCCGGAAGAGAGGGGGGCGTTGATCGAGGAGGGATTCCGGCTCCTCGGCGGCATCCCCGACGGCGAATGGGGTCCCCTGCCGACGTTCATGGAGGTGGCACTCGAGATCCACCGCGACCCGGATCGAGCCTGGACCCTCCTCCAAGACGCCAAGGTCGAGTCCGTGCCCCTCATTTCGTTCGCGCTCGCCGCGGAAATCGCGGCCCGCAAGGGGGACACGGGCCGCGTCGAATCCTTCCGTTCCCGCATGGCCAATCCCGACCTCATCGTCCAGGGGATGACGATCGCCTCCCGGCTGGGGCTGGTTCGAGCGGTCGAGGGGGCGATCGCCAACCTCGACCCCGACCTCTTCCCCCACGCCGTCTACGACCTCTACGCCGCAGGCGGGACGGTGCCCCGCCTCCCGAGCGTCCCCACCCCCGACTACCCCCGCATCACCATCGAACTGCTCGACCGGCTCGCACGGAACGGGGCCTGGGCGCACCTCACCCATCTCGCAGCGGTTCGATTCCGGGCCGGAAGCCTCCTCAGGTTCGAGGACGGCGCCCTGGGGGCGTCCCTGTGCGCCCTCGCGCGGGCGGGGGAGGGGGACACGTCCGAACTGGAGCAACTGGCCCAACGGTCTCGCCACCCAGCCGTCCTCCGCGCCCTGATGGTGGCCGAGGATGCGGGGATCGGATTCAAGGGTTCGCGGGAGTGGGCGACGAAACACGCTCCGGGCATGGTCGAGGCCCTCGATCGCGCCAGGAGGACGTCATGATCGACGTGGACGCCGTCACCGACCTGGTGAACATCGAGCGATACGAAGCCGCCCGGGCCGTCATCGAGCAAGCAAGGCCGGAGAACGATAGGGATCGGTGGGAGATCCAGGCGTTGCGCCTGCGCCTGATGACCCCCTTCGACCCCAACCCGGCCTGGCGCATGCCCCCGGATTCGTTCGCGGTGTCGATGATCGGGCACGCCCGATCGCAGCACGCGCCGCCCGAGGGTGCGGCGAGGTGTTACATCTACGCCGCCGGGATGGCCGTGGCCCGGCGCTTGCGCGGTCAGGCCGAACGGCTCATAGGGGAGGCCGAGAGGCTCGTCGGCCCGGGACACAGCGAGGTCGTCCAGGCCAAGGCGGGGCTCGAGATGGTCTTCGACAATCGGGAAAAGGCGCGGGGCATCCTGGAACAAGGGTTCACGATGGATCCGCACCTGAGGCTCAACAGGACCACAGCCATGCTCCTGTATGTCGTCGGCGACCTCGACGGGGCCATCGCCCAGGCCCGGACCCTCGCGGACTCCAACTATCGGCTGAACGGGGCCGACATCGAGGCGCAATGCCATAGCGCCCGGGGGGATTTCGAGGCCGAGATCGAGGCCCGGACCAGGGCCATCCAGATCTCGCCGGACGCCATCCAGATCGCCGGACGGCATCTGGCTCGGGCGTATGCGCGGGCGGCGATCGACGACCTCGGGGGGACGCGAGCCGACCTCGTCGCCGCCGTGGACACCTCGCGGGAGTCCTTCCGGGAGGTTATGGAGGAACACATCCGCCGGAGGCTGGACGCCCTCGACCGCGCCCCCTCGAGTGCCGCCCACAAGCGGCTTCACGCCTTTCCCACCATCGTCCAGAAGTGGGACTACTGCGGACCCGCCGTGCTGGAACTGTGCCTCCGCTACCTCGGGCTCCCCATGGACCAGGATTTCGTCGCCGCCGCCGTGAAGGAGAAGGAAGGCACCCCCATGTATTCGATCGCCCGCTTCCTCAAGGAGCAGGGGATCGAGAACCGCAGGATCGAAGCCACGCCCGAGAGGATCAGGGCGGCCATCGACCTCGGCTTCCCCGTCATCGTCGAGGACGACTACGTGAACACCGGGCACGTGGCGGTCGCGATCGGCTACGACGACCGGCTCGAGGCCGTCATCGCCGCCGACCCGGCGACCCGCGCCCCCCGGCTCCGCTCCTTCGAATCGCGGGAAGACACCTCGAAGACCCTTCGACACAGCGGGATCCTGGTCATGGGGCCATCG
>CAYTLH010000034.1:0-2902 GCA_964438525.1 uncultured Demequinaceae bacterium
GACTCCGAGCGGGTGAGGTACTGGCTCGGCGTCGGCGCCCAGCCGTCCGAGCAGGTGACCGCGCTCCTCAAGCTGACGGGCGACTGGCAGGCCTTCAAGGGTGAGAAGGGTGCCGTCAGCACCGTCAAGCCGCCCAAGCCCAAGGCGTCGGCAGACGAGCGTATCAAGGAGGCCGCCAAGGCCGCCGAGCGTCAGAAGGCCGCCAAAGCCGAGGCGGCGGAGAAGGCAGCCGAAGCCAAGGCCGAGAAGGAAAAGAAGGCGGCCGAGGCACAGGCTACCGAGGTGCAGGCGGCCGAGACCGAGGCTGGTAAAACCGCAAAGGCCGACGACGAGACCGTCGCCGACGAGTCGCGCGAGGTTCCCGACGACGAGGGCACGGAGGTGGACATCGAGATCGCCGAGGGCGATCCGTCCGACACCGACAAGGTCGAGGGAATCATCGACGAGGCGAAAGAGTAGCCTCCCGTGGTCATCGAAGCTCTGGAGTACCTGGTTCGGTCGATCGCCCGGAAGCCGGACGAGGTTCGCGTCACGGAACGATCCGGACGGCGCGGCCTCACCTATAACGTCGTCGTCGACCCGGACGACCTGCCCCGGGTCATCGGGAGACGAGGCCGCACCGCAGACGCGATCCGCACCGTCGTCGAGGCGATCTCCTCGGACGATGTCCACGTGAACTTCGTGGACGTCAACCCGCGCTAGCCGTCGTCCCGGGATACGTGGAACTCGTCGTCGCCCGCATCGGCCGTCCTCACGGGCTGGCCGGGGAGGTCAGCGTCGAGGTGAGGACGGACGCGCCCGATGAGCGGCTCGCCGTCGGGGCCGTGCTCGCGACCGATCCCGCCTCCGCCGGACCCCTGACCGTGTCCCGGGTCCGGGAGCAGGCCGGGCGGCTGTACCTTACGTTCGAAGGGGTATTCGACCGGACGGCCGCCGAAGGCCTCCGCGGGGTTCTGCTCGTCGTCGAGGCCGACCGTTCTGAAGAAGAGGACGCCTGGTATCCCCACGAAATCGTCGGCCTGAAGGTGGAGCGGCCGGACGGGACCGAGATCGGGACGGTCGCCGCCGTCGAGCACCCCTCCGCACAAGACCTCTTGGTTGTTCGGGAGACGAGCGGCGCGGAGAGCCGGATCCCATTCGTCGCCGCGATCGTCCCCACGGTCGACGTCGCCGGGGGGAGAATCGTCGTGGACCCGCCCAACGGGCTCTTGGCGGGTGACACGACGGGGGGAGAGGAGGCGGACGATGCGGATTGACGTCATCACGATCTTTCCCGCTTTTTTCGACGCGCTCGAGGTATCGCTTCTGGGGAAGGCGAGGGCCGAGGGCCTGATCGAGGGGCACGTCCACGACCTACGGGACTGGGCAACGAAACCCGACGGATCGCCGGACGTCCACCGCACGGTGGACGATGCCCCCTTCGGGGGTGGGCCGGGAATGGTGATGAGGCCGGATGTCTGGGGGCGGGCGTTGGACGACGTGATGGGCGAGCCTCCGGCGTCTCCCGACACCGGGCCCCGGCTCGTCGTCCCGACCCCGGCCGGGGAGCCCTTCACCCAGGTGACGGCGGGGGAGTGGGCGGCGGGGGGACGCCTGGTCTTCGCCTGCGGGAGGTACGAGGGGATCGACGCGAGAGTCGCCGAGCACTACCGGGGGGCGGGATTCCGGGTGTCGGAGGTCTCGATCGGCGACTACGTCGTCAACGGCGGAGAGGTGGCGGCGCTTGCCATGATCGAGGCCGTGGCCCGGCTGCTCCCGGGATTCATGGGCAACCCCGAGAGCGTCGTCGACGAGAGCCATGCCGAACCCGGCGTCCTCGAGGCTCCTTGCTACACGCGTCCCGCGTCCTGGCGCGGGCTCGACGTCCCCGAGGTGCTGCTGAGCGGAAACCACGCCGAGATCGAGAAGTGGCGACGGGCGCAGGCGGAGCGGCTCAGCCGTGAGCGGAGGCCTGACCGGGCCTAGCCCGACACGTCGTCGGGATCCCGGGTCACGTTTCGGTCACGCTTGACCGAATCCGATCCGCGTTGGGGGCGGGGCGGGAATCCTGGGGTGGGACACCAGTTCAGCCCGAGGAGACCCCATGAGACTCGTCCGACCCTACGTTCTTGCGGCGATCGCCCTACCCCTCATCGTCGGATGCGGCGATGCGGGCGGCCCCGGCGATCAGCCATCCGAAAGCGGAGATCCGCATTCGCCCGTCCCGGTCTTGGACCCCGGCGCTCCGCTCGAGCCCCAGATGGAGGCGGCCATCCTCGCCGACGACGTCGACCTCGTCTCCGACATTCTGGCTGCGGGATACGATCCGACCTCTCCGCTGGACGACGGAGTCAACACCCTGCATCGTGCCGCATGCGACAGCGCGGCCGACACAATCCCGGTGCTTGTCGCCGCAGGTGTCCCCCTCGAGGAAAGGGTCAATCGTCAAACACCGTTGATGATGGCCGCGGCCTTCGGGGACTATGAGACCACGATCGCGCTGCTCGAGGCGGGGGCCGACGTCGACGCGGTGGACGATTTCCGTTTCGGCGCGAGGCCGATCCATATCGCGGTCCGGTGGGGGAACGTCGAAGCCCTCTCGGCCCTGGTCGACTTCGGCGTCGACGTCGACATGCTGGACGGCATCAACGCCCATCCTTTGGGGTGGGCCGCGTACTTCGGGGAATTCGAGGCCTTCACGTACCTCCTCGAGCAGGGAGCCGACGTCAACCTCCGGGACGATTACGGAGACACCCCCCTGAGGGCCGCCACCCGCGCGGGCCACGAGGATATCGCCGCCATCTTGAGGGATCTCGGCGCGATCGAATAGGGGCGGTCCCGGAGCGGCTCAGTCCCGGACGGCACCGTGTAGCCCGGCTTCAGGGGAGCCAAGTCGCCCGTCGAGGCTGACCCGACACCCTCC
>CAYTLH010000035.1:0-13537 GCA_964438525.1 uncultured Demequinaceae bacterium
ACGATCCCAAGCCTCGCGTGATGGGCCCGGATCTCCTCCTGCACGAGATACGCGTTCAACTCCACCTGGTGGACGGCGGGGACGACGCCGCTGCTCGAGATGAGGTTCTCGAGTTGCCCGACGGTGCAGCTGCTCACGCCGACGCTGCGGACCACGCCGCGGCTCCGCGAGTCGATCAGCGCCCGCCACGCCTCGAGATAGGCGTCCGAGCCGGGGTCGGGCGAGTGGAGAATGGCCACGTCGATGCGGTCGAGGCCGAGCAGTTGCTGGGAGTCCGAGCACGCCAGCATCGCCTTGTCGTACTCGTGCAGGCGGGCGGGAATCTTGGCCTGGATGACGATCTCGTCGCGGGGGGTGCCCGTCTCCTTGAGGAAATCGCGCACGGCCTGGCCGATCTCGACCTCGTTGTGGTAATTCGACGCGGCGTCGATCAGGCGAAAGCCGTTCCGGAGGGCGGAGAGTATGACGTCGTGGCAGTCCCTGCCGCGCAGCGGGACGGTGCTGAAGCCGATGACGGGGACGCCCGTCCCGTCGTTCAGGGTGCGGTTGGGAACCTTCATGGTGTCACCATACGCGCGCCCCGCGTTTGGCGCCCGGCAAGGAAGGGGTCGCCGCGCCCCTCGAACGGGGGAGCCCGGATTCCGCGCGTCCGAGGGAGGGAGGTTCACGCCCGTGGGGGGCGCGCCCAAGGCGGCGATTTCGGACGATGGACACATGAACACACTCAAGCGTTTCCTCGCACCGGCGTTCTCGTGGCAGACCGCACGAGACGCGCTCTACCTCCTGCTCGGTCTCGTGTACGGCATCCTCTGGGGATCGCTGGCCATCACGCTCTACTCCGTCGGTCTTGGCACCGTCGTCATCTGGATCGGTGTCGGGATCCTCCTCCTCACCCAGGTGCTCATGCGGGCCATCGGCACGCACGAGCGACTCATCGCCCGGGCCCTCCTCGGCACGGACATCCCCGAGCCGGAACCTCGAGAGGTCCCCCGTGAGACGCCAGGCGCCATCGCAAGCTTCCTCGCCTGGTCGGGGACCGTCTGGCGCGATCGTCACGCCTGGCGCGTGCTGTCGTGGGTGGGGTTTCGTTTCGTCATCGCGTCTGTCGGCTTCAGCCTCGCGGTGACCTACTTCGTCCTCCCTCCGTCGATCCTCGCCGGACCCTTCGTGCCCCGCGCCTGGATTCCCGACGACGCCGATCTCGGGGCTTGGGACGGATGGTTCTGGCTGGGACCGGTGCTCGGCATCATCCTCTTCCCGTTCGTCGCCTGGGCGGTCAAGGGCCTGGCCGACGCCCATCGGGCCCTGGCCAAGTGGACCCTCGGCCCAGCAGAATCCTAGATCCGGTTCCGCTAGACCCGACCATCTAGAACGGTGGGGTGGAGTAGCTTCCGAAAGGGCTACTCCACCCCGCCGGCGTCCTCGATGGCCCGGGCGATGCCGGGGAACTCGTGGTAGCGGGCCCAGAAGAGCGCGGTCATCCCGTCGTTGTCGCGGTGGTTGAGGTCGCAGCCGCGGGCGAGGAGGAGGTCGGCGGACTCGGGGTTTCCGAGGAACGTCGTATACATGAGCGCCGTCGTCTCCCGGCCGTCGACGAGGTCGATGTCCACACCAGAATCCAGCAGCGCGGCGAGGGCGTCCGGCCGGCCCTGCCAGGCCGCGTAGTGGAGGGCGGTCATCCCCTCGAGTTTGGGGTTGGAGAGCAGCGGATCCGCCCCGCCGTCGAGGAGCGCGTCGATCGTCTCCGGGCCTGCCAGACCGGCTGCGATCATGAGGGGCGTCTGGCCGTTGTCGGCCCGGGCATCGACGTCCACCCCCGAATCGATGAGGATCGCGACGATCGTCGCCCGGTCGGCCGCGGCGGCCCGATGCAGCGGGGTGGCTCCCCCGCCGAGGTCGGCGTTCGGGTCGAGTCCTGCTTCGAGCAGGACTTCGACGAGGGCGTCGTCCCCGGCCAGGATGGCGTCTTGGATTTGGTCTTCCAAAGCGACGGTGGCGTTGGCGGCGGCGTCTGATGCGTCGGGATCCGTTGAGGTCGTCGTTTGGTTCGCGCAGCCTACGACGACCGTCGACGCAATCAATACGGCGACGAGCGAGCCTATGCACCTGCCGGTTCGGTTGTCCATCTTTGGCCTCCTCGGTCCGGACTAGGATGCCAGGCTTGCCTCCGCGTTGGGGCCGTCGGGAGCGTCGTTACGGAAATGCAACCCCGGAGTCAACGATCCCTCAACGTGACGGAGCACCCGAGTTCGAAGCCTCGTCGATCGCGATATGCGGAAGGGAACGGTCGAGCCATTTGGGCAGGTACCAGTTGGCTCGGCCGATGAAGCGCATGAGCGCGGGCACGAGCGCCATCCGGATGACGAACGCGTCGACGAGGACGGCGCCGGAGAGCCCGAGGGCAAAGAGCTTGATGATGCGCGAGTCGGTCAGGCCGAACCCGGCGAACACGACGATCATGATGGCGGCCGCGGACACGATCACCCGACCCACCTCGGCGTGGCCGGCCCGTACCGCCTTGGTGTTGTCCTTCCGGACGCTCCACTCCTCCGCGATGCGGCTGACGAGGAAGACCTGATAGTCCATCGACAGCCCGAAGATCAGGGCGAAGACGACGAGCGGGAAGAAGGACTCGATGGGGCCGCCGTCCCCGGTACCGAGCACATCCGCCCCCCACCCCCACTGGAAGATCGCGACGATGACGCCGAAGCTCGCGGTGATGCTGACGAGGTTCATCACCGCCCCGACCGCCGGGATCATGAGGCTTCGGAAGGCCGCGATGGTCAGGAGGGCGCCAAGGAGGATGACGATGACGAAGAAGACCGGAAGCGCGTCTTGGATCGCGCCGGTGAAGTCGTCGAAAATCGCCACGACACCGCCCACATGCACCCTGACGGATTGGGCGGCCGCGAGCGGTGCATAGTCGTCGCGGATACGGCCGACGAGGTCGGAGGTCGCCGCGTCCTGAGGGCTCGTCGTGGGGATGACCTGGATCAGGGCCGCGTCGCCCGTGGAGTTCGGGTAGGGGCCGACGATGGCGGCGACGCCCGGGTCCGTGGAGAGGGCCCCGAGGAAGGGCGTGAGTTGGGGGAACGCCGCAAGCGCGGTGGCGGAGTCGATCGTCGCTGTGCCGTCGTCCGACGCCGAGGCCGCCTGCAGCACGGCCACGTCGATGGGGTTGTCCTCGAGGTCGAGGGCGACGACGAGGGGGCCGTTGAAACCCGGGCCGAAGCCCTCGGCGAGCGTGTCGTAGGCCTCCCGCGTGATGGAGCCCTCGGGGTCGTTCCCCTGGTCGGACGAGCCGAGCCTGAGCCCCGCGATGGGCCACATGAAGGCGGCCAGGACCAGGACGGCCGCGGACGCCACCCACACGGGGTGGCGGGAGACGAAGATGGCCCAGAGGCCGAGGCGTCCCGCGGGGTGTTCCTTGGGTTTCCTGCCTTTGGCCAGGGTGGCGCGGTCCTTGGCCTTGAGGACCCGCATCCCTGCCAGGCGCATCATCGCCGGCAACAGGCTGGTCGCCGCGAGGACGGTGAAGAACACGGTGATGGCCGCGCCGATCGCCAGCCCCGTGAGGAGGGCGAGACCCGGGACGAGCATGCCGATGAGCCCGACGATGACGGCGGCCCCGGCAAAGAACACGGCCCGCCCGGCCGTCGTGATCGCTCCGACGACGGCGTCGCCGACGCTCAGGCCCTTCATGAGGCCGGTTCGGTAGCGGTTGAGGATGAGGAGCCCGTAGTCGATTCCGACCCCCAGTCCGAGGATCGCACCGATGACGGGGGCGTAGAGGTTGATCTCGGTCTGGTGCGCCAGCAGGGACATGGTTCCGAGACCCATCCCGACGGAGGTGAGTGCCGAGAGGATGGGCAGGAACATGCCGACGATCGACCGGAACGCCAGGAAGAGGATCAGGCCGGCGATGACCACGCCGATGCCGTCGGATATGCCGACGGCAGGGCGGTTGAGCTGCCCGATCCCCAGGCCTCCGACGGTGACCGTCAGGCCCTCGACGTCGACCGACTTCACGGCGTCGACGATCACCTCGACGTCCGAGGTGGGGACCGAGAAGCTTTCCATGGCGTAGTGGATGGTGCCGTAGGCGATCTCCCCCGTCGGGCTCACCTGGTCGGGCGCGAGGCCGTCGAAGGGGAGCACGACCATGAGGACGCTGTCGACCCCCATGATCGTCTGCGCGGCGCCCTGGATCGCGGTCCGAACCGCGGGGTCGTCCCAACTCCCGTCCTCGACCTCCCAGACGATCCGGTCCACCGAGGCGTTGCCCAGCTCGGGGAAGCGCTCGGCGAGGAGGTCCGTGGCGGCCTGGGCGTCCGTTCCGGGCAGAGAGAAGTTGCTGGAGTACACGTCTCCGGCGGCGACCGAGGCTGTCATGACGCCGCCGAGGGCGAGGAGCCAGGCTCCGATGACAATGAGGGGGTGGACGATGGAGAGTCGGGCGATGCGCTTCATGTGAATTACCTTACTTTCCGGTAAGTCAAATACAACCCGGATGTAAGGTATGCCACAGGTCGACGATGAAACGGAGGCGCCATGGACGACGGCTCGACCGAGATCGACGGTCGGCGGACGGATACGCGAGAACGCGCCCTGGGGGTGGCCTCTCGACTCTTCCGTGAGCGCGGCTACTCGGCCACGAGCCTTCAAGAGATCGCCAACGAGCTTGGGGTGACCAAGGCGGCCCTGTATTACCACTTCGACTCGAAGATCGAGATCCTACGGGCGCTCGTCGAACCGATTTTCTCGGCTTTGGAGGACGTCCTGGCCGGGGATGTGGACTGTTCGACCGCCCGTGGACGCCGCGAATTCCTCTCCGCCCTGATCGCGACCTTCGACGCCATGGGGCCAGAGATCACCTCGATCACCATCGACCCCCGAGCCGCAGCCGACCTCAAGGACGCGGTGTTCGCCGGGCCTTTGCCCGAGCGGATCGCCATCCATCTGGTCGAGGGCCTGGTCCGGGAGGGCCGGGCGAACCAGATCGAGGCCGAGATCCGCGTCGGCGGCGCCATCATGTCGGTCTACGGGATGGTCGAGGCGTGGATCCATGCCTCGAAGGGCACCGGCCCCATGGACCGGGACACGAGCGAGTTGCTGGTCGCCGTCGCCTCAGCCGCCCTCGAAACCTAGCCACGACGGCCGGGACGACTCCTGCGTCCGCTCGACCGCCTGATTTCCTGGCTCGAAAGGGTTCTTCACCGCTGGCCGGCGCCCGGACGCGTGTCCGGACGGGAGAGCGAGGAGATCGCCGTTATCTCCGCCTCGGTCAGTTCGAAGCCGAAGACCTCGGTGCATTCGCGTTGCTTCTCCCGTGAGGTGGTCATCGGAAGCGGGATGTTCCCCAACTGGAGTTGCCAGCGCAGGATCGCCTGGTCGGGGGTGACGCTGTGGGCGGCGGCCGCCTCGACCACCGGTCGGTCGTCGTCCTCCGGGGAACCGCTTCCGCGCGGGCTCCACGATTGAGTCACGATGCCGAGCCGCGCGTGTTCCGCCCGCATGCTCTCCCGCGCGAGCCACGGATGCAATTCCATCTGGTGGATGGCGGGGGTGACTCCGGAGTCGTGGATGATCTCGGCGAGGGTCTGTGCGGTGATATTGCTCACGCCGATGCACCGCACCGCCCCGGTCCGCCTCAGTTCCACCAGGGCGCGCCACGCCTCACGATGCCCGCCGGTCATGTAGTTGGGCGAGTGGAGGAGGAGCACGTCCATTCGGTCGAGGCCGGTCAGTTCTAGCGAGTGGTAGTACGCCTGCATCGCCTCGTCGTAGCCGTGGGAGCGCGGGGGGATCTTGCCTTGGACGAAGACCTCGTCGCGGGGCGTCTCCGTCGTCTCGAGGTACTGACGCACCGCCTTCCCGACCTCCCGCTCGTTGCGGAGGTTCACCGCCGAATCGATGAGGCGGCACCCGCATTCGAGGGCGGAGAGGATCGCGCCGTAGCCCGCGTCCCCGCGGAGGGAGTCCGTGCCGAATCCGATGGCGGGAATGCCGACGCCGTCGTTCAGGGTTCGGAGGGGAGCGGCCATGGTGTCAGCCTACGCACGCCTGGACGGGCGCGCCGGGGTGTCGTGGAAGTCGACCCGTTCGAAGGCCCTGCACACACTCGGACGCGCGGGTCGGTGTGATGGGTCCTTGATCGCCGGGCACGACCTCGACCTCCCCCACCTCCGCTACATCCTCGCCGCCACCGAGAATGGCTACTACAACGCCCTCGCGTGCCGCACGGTGACGGAGGAGCCCGGCCCCACCCACGCGTTCAGGATTCACTCTGGCGGGCATCCGGTGGCGCTCAAGCCCGGCTGGCGGGCCATCGTGTTCGGCGAGCGAAACCAGTCGGAAGCCCAGGCCTAGGCCGAGCGAGTCGCCACGTCCGCCTACGAGGTGCAGGGAGGTATGTGTTCTCCGGATGAATGCCCGATGCCACTCAAACACGCAGCCCGAGTGCGTCGATCGCGGAGACCCTCTCGGGCTCGAGGGGCCCGGATTCGCCAGCGGCAAGGCAGGCTCTCAGTTCGTCGCGGTTCTTGACGCCGAGGACCACGGTGCTCACCCCGGGCATGGCGAGGGCGTAGCGGTGGGCGACATCGGCAGGGTCCTCGCCCCACTCGTCGCACAAGGCCCGGAATGGGGCGGCCCTGTCGAAGTCGGGGGCATCGCGGGATCCGGGATCGCGGTCGAAGGCCCGTGTCAAAGCACCCGCCTGGACGGCGCGGATGCCCATGACCCCGACCCCCGCCTCGTCCGCCGCGGCGATCACGTCGCGGGGCCGAGCTTCGGTGGGCTCATCGGTCAGGCCTCCCGCACTGTCGAGGAGGTTGGTGACCGCTTGGATCGCCACGGGTCGGGTCTCGCTCCGGCACAGGTCGACGATTGCGCGTGGGACGTCCACACCCGTGACCCCCCACGCCCGCGTCATCCCATCGCCCACGAGCCGCTCGAACGCGGGCACCACCTCCTCGGTGAGAACCTTCCAGCCCGTATGCCAGTGGGTGAGGGCCCGCTGCTCGTCGGGTGCGAGGGGGAGGGCGGGGGTAATGGGGTTGTGCAGGAAGAAGAGGTCGACGTGGTCGAGACGCATCGCGTCGAGGCTCTCCGCGAGCGATTCCTTGAGGCGCTCGTACAACCCTCCCGGGCCGACGTTGCCGATCCCGCACTTGGTGGTGACGAGCGTGCCCTCGGGGAGATTGCCGTCGAAGGCCTCCCCTATGAGCGTCTCGCAGACGTTGTAACCCGGGGCAGCGTCGAGCATGGTGATACCGGTGTCGAGGGCCTCGCGCAAGGTGGCGATCCCCTCCTCGCGAGAGGTCGGCCCCCAAACGGCGCCGATGCCTCCCCCGCCGAGGGTGAGGGCGCCGACTGGGCCGAGGGGGCCGAGGGTTCGGATGTCCATGCAGACGACGGTAGAGCTTCGAGTGCACTCCAAGTCAAGTCGATGAACGATTTCAGTGGGCCCCGTGGGGATCGAACCCACGACCCGCGGATTAAAAGTCCGCTGCTCTACCAGCTGAGCTAGAGGCCCGCCCTACGATTCTAGGCGGCAACGCTGTGTCGGCGGTCCGCCTCCGTTGTAGTCTCAATATGGACGGGCGCGTATCTCCGGGACGGTGTCGCGACGACGTTCCAGGGGTACGGTGGGATCGCTTCGTCGAAGGAGGCCCGTCATGCGCAAGGTCGGCATGATCGTCCTGGCAGGGGTCGCGGCGCTTGCCCTTTCCGGCTGCTACACCCAGGTCGCCCACTACACGATCAACGACAATGGCACCGTCGACGCCCGCATCCGCGTCTTCCTCCTTGAGGAGTACCTTGACCTGGGCGCCCCCTACCGGGGCGTTCCGGTTCAGGAGATCCTCGATCACTTCACCACCGACACCATCGTCCAGGACGATGACGACCCGTGGTACGGGTACGTGATCTACCTCGACGACGAGCCGATGTCGCACTTTGCCGACCCGGCCGCCGCCTCATGGGACATAGAGATACGCTCCGACGGGGACAACTGGGTGGTCCTGGGCATCGAATACGACCCCGCCCAGGACGTGACTCGCGAGGCAATTATAGACAACGCCGGGCATGTCGGGCTCGGGGTGGCTTTTCCGGGGGAGCTAGTCGACGAGATTGGCACCGAATACGTTTCGTATCCCGCCCCGGGCTATGCCCAATGGGACATGCTCACCACCACGGACCAGCCGTATGCCGTCGGAAGGAAGGCGGCTCCCGCTCCGCCCGAGCCCGACGATCCCCCTGAGCCGGATCCGGTCGTCATCCCGATCGTCACCCCGAGCCTCGCCGTCACGCCCAGCGGAACACCCTCGCCGTCGGCCACAGCAACCCCATCGCCAATCCCCGCCGAGGTGCTCGGCGATGGGGACAACGGCATCCCGGCGTGGGCCTGGGGCGTCGGCGGCCTTCTCCTCGGATCCCTGGCCGGCCTCGGTACCTTCATGATCGTGAATCGGCCCAAGGAGGAACCGGAGCCCGAGGAAACCAAGCCGAAAGACGCCAAGCCCAAGGATGCCAAGCCCGCGGAGACGGCAAAGAAGGGCAAGAAGAACGACAACAAGTAGGCTCAGCCGACGACGATCGGGGCGGATGGCCCGCGGTCAGCCGAGGCCCGTCTTCCGACGCAGGGTGAACAGGTAGGTGCCGACGCCGGCAATTCCCGCGAGTCCCGCGATCCCCCCGCCGATCGCCCACGGAGAAACGCCGTCATCGTTGGACGACTCGTCTCCCTTCGTGTCGGGAGGCATGCTAGGGCTCGGGGAGGGCGACGGCGAAGGGGACGGCAAGGGACCAAATCCAGGCCCGATGACGGTATCCGCAGGGTCTACGCCGGGCTCATCCAATTCTGGCCCGGGACCCTCATCCGTTGGCCCCGTTCCGCTCTCTTCGCCGGAGCCCACACACAGCATGTAGGGGGCTCGGTCGTATTCGCTGTCCGGGTCTGAAGAGTCGACGAGGTGCCAAACGGCATAGGCGTTGTCCCCTTGATGGATCTCGGCGGCCCCGGTTGCCTGGGCGATCTCGTCTCCCGGACACCGGATCTCCAGGATGATGACGCCGCCGTTGTCGCGAATGGTGTCGTAGATGGGGGCGTAGTCCTCGTTGGGACCAAATCCCCGGATGACGAAGGTGTTCCCGTCCTCCTCGATCTCAATCCGCCACGGATCCTCGGGGGTGCTTGTCAAAGCCGACAGGGGAATCAGGTTGTTCTCGAAGTTGTAGACGTACCACTCATGGATTCGGAAAAACTGGATCTCCGACCCCCCCATGTCCGCGTGGATGTCATCGATACGGCTGCCGTTGTAGGGCTCGCTTGGGACGATCCAGTCTTCATGGATTTGCGTTGTGAATTCGGCCTCGACGTGGTCGTCGCCGTCGTCATCGCGCACGATGGTGTACCGGCTAATGAGCGTCCAACACCCGGAGAGCGACGACGCGATCACGAGCGCCAGAACCAGAACGGCGACCTTCCTGACCATGGCACACCCCCAAAGCGGCCGCCTTCACCATAGCGCGTTTCCACGCATCCGTACCCTACGGATTGCGGAGGGGTAGCGTGGAAGTGCCCCCAGCGAAGGAGGCCCCTCATGGGCAAAGCACGGATCGTCGTTCTGGTGGGGATTGCGGCGCTGGTCCTCGCCGGCTGCCTGAGGCAGAGCGCCTCGTATGAGATCAACCCGAACGGCACGGTCGACGCCACCATCTCGATCGGCATGCACCAGGACTACATCGATCCGGCTCAGCCCTACAACGGCATCACCGCCGTGCAGGAGGTCCTCGACCACTTCACCACCGACACCATCGTCGATAACGACTACGGCGACTGGGTGGGCTACCGGATCTATCTCGACGACGAGCCCATGTCGAGCTTCGCCGATCCGGCCGTTGCCGCATGGGATCTCCAGATTCTCAGCGATGGCGACACCTGGGTGGTGTACGGCATCGAGTACGACTCCGACCAGGATGCGATCCGCCAGACGATCACCGACAACGACGGATACCTGGACATTTCCATCCTCTTCCGCGGGGGGGATCTGATCGAGGAGGACGGCGCCGTATTCACCATGGTGCCCGCCCCTGGAGTTGCCCAGTGGGACATGGTTACCATCACGGAGCAGCCCTACGCCCGCGGGGAGAAGGCCCCTGCCGTCCCGCCCGGGCCACCCGACCCGGTCGTGACCGTGATCATCACGCCCAGCCCACCCCCGGGCCCGCCTCCGAGCCCCGTCGTCACGCCCAGCGAGACGCCGTCGGCCACGCCGAGCCCGTCGGAAAGCCCGGCGCCCGTGTCCGGAGACAAGGACGACGGTATCCCGGTGTGGGTCTGGGGCGTCGGCGGCCTCTTGCTCGCGGCCGTGGTCGGTCTCGGCACATACGCTCTCGCCAGCCGATCCAAGGACGCACCCGACGGAACCGACGAGGATCCTGAGCCGAAAGATGAGGCACAGCTGGAGGAAGACGCGGAGGACGAAGACGAGGGGGATGACGAAGCGTAGGCGACCGTCCGGGTAGACGACTTAGGTCGGGCAGCGTTGACCGTCGCCCGGGAGGTCCAGGGTCGTGACGAGGAGGCTGAGACCAGCCTCCTCCGCCTTTTCGCACCAACGGTCGAGCGTCGCCCCGTCTTCGGCGTACTCGATCGCCAGGACGGGCTTCCCGGCGGAGACGTAGGGGGCCATCTCGTCGCACCAGCCTTGCGTCAGGCATTCCTCCGTCACCGCGAAGTCGAACACCCCCACGAGCCGCCCGGTCAGCTCAGGCGCGTTCTTCTGCCCGATCGCCAGGCCCCGCTCGTGCGCCGCCTCGGCCAGCCACAGCGCCGCCGTGACCGCGTCGTCCTCCGTCAGCGGAAAGCCCGAATCGTTCGCGTACGAGTCGATGTTGTCCGGGTCGACGGCGTCGAATCCCGCCGCCGCGCACGAGTCGAGCCGGGCCTCCCAGAGCGGCCCCAGGACGTCGAGTCGGCGCAGATCCAGGTATCGCTCGTCGGGCCAGTCGGGAAGGCCTTTCCCCGCGACCTCGTCGGAGAAGCCCTCGGCGTCGGGCCGGTACTCTTCGACCGTCCCCGCGCTCATGTAGCAGACGGTGTAGACGCCGTCCCGCTCAAGCCGCCCCACGAGGTCTTCGGGAGCCTGGTAGTCCACTTCGACGACGAGGGCGCCGGGGTCGTCGGGCACCCCGCCGTCGAGCCGGATCTGCCACGGCGTCCCCGGGCCCGGGGGCGGGGTGTACGACAAGACGGACGGCGACGGGCCCGGGGCGGCAGGGGAAGGCGACGGCGCAGGCGTGGTCGACCCACCGGGGCTCGGGCAGGGCTCGACGGGCGAGCATCCCGTGACGACGAGGAGGAAGGCGAAGACCGCGCCCCCGATCGCGAGCGTCCATCCCATCGAGCGCAACCACAGAGCGACGCCCGCGGCCACCAGGGCGGCTGCGTGCCAGGCCCCGAACGGGCGGACCTCCCCGGCGTCGAGCATGAGGGTGTCGGCGACGATCGCGGCGAGGATGGCGGGCGCGACGAGCCGGAGGGCCCGGGTGGCTCCCACGGGGAGTTCCCGGTCGGCCCGGAAGGCCAGCACGCCCGAGAGCCGGATGGCCAGGGTGGCGATGCCCGCGACGATGAAGACGAGGAGGTGGGTCACGGCTTGGCCTCGCCCTCGCGGATGTGGCCCGTCGTGGTGGCCTCATGGGCGGCCTCGTGGCGGGTGCCCGCCACACGACGGGGGATCAGCCATCCGGCCGCGATGCCCGCCCCAGCCCCCAGGAGGATGTTGACGCCCGTCGGCAGGTTCCGCGCGAGGACGACGACCCCCATGGAGACCAGCGCCGCGACCACACCCGGGCGGTCGCGGAGGATGGGCACGAGCAAAGCCACGAACATCAGCGGCACGATGAACGAGATTTCCCACGACTCGGGCAGGATCGGGCCGGTGACGACGCCGATGATCGTCCCGAGCCAGCTGACCGAGATGTAGGTGAGGGAGGCCCCGAGGAAGAACCACCGTCGACGCACCGGGTTGGGGTATTCCTCACCGTGCCGCAAGGAGATGGCCGCCGCCTGGTCCGTCATGAGGAAGGCGAGGCCGACCTTCCATCGGCGAGGGAAGGGGGCGTAGGAGGGGCCGAGGGCGACCGAATACAGGGCGAAGCGGCTGTTGACGACCAGGGCGGCGCCGAGGACGACGATCAGGGCCGCCGAGGCGTTGAAGAGGTTGACCATCACGAACTGGGCGGTGCAGGCGACCATGATGAAGTACGACGCCGCCCCGACGATGGGGTGGACCACCGACGTGGACACGACGGCTCCGAACGCCAGCCCGAAGACGAACGACGCGACAAGCAGGGGTCCGGCGGCCCGGGCGCCCGCGCGAAAGTCCCGACGGTGCCGGGCGCGATCGTCGCTCACCTAAGCGAGTCTAGAAGCAGGCGTTGGCGACGTTCCCGGATTGCGCGACCGTCCAATCGGGGTCCCATTCGGGTCCGAGGATCCGGATGTACCACACCTGTTCGGGCCCGGCCCCGCCCATCGGGGTCCCGACCCCGGTCTCGAACACCACGATGCCGTGGACGTCGACGATCCAGTAAACGTCCGTCGCGAACCCCGGGGTCCCCATGATGATGAAGGGGTACGCCGCGAGGAGTTCGGGCAAAGGAGTTCCGATGTGCACGCCCTCGGGGGTCGAGATGGCCGGGCTCGCGATGTCGATCCGGTGCACCGCGTCGTCGATGTGCCCGTCGACCAGGAACGGGCTGTTCGGGTACGTGGCGACCCAGCGGCCGGTGTCCGTCGTGATGCCCATCTCCTCGCTGTAGCAGTAGTCCTCGTCCCACTCGAGCATCTGCTCGCCGGCGTTGCCGACGATCGGGTCGGTGTGGGTCAGCGGCAGGAGTCCCCGGGTGGTGATGAGGAGGTCGCCGAGCGGCGGGTGCGGATTGAAGGCCGGGGTCGGCGTCAGAGTAGGGGTGGCCGACGGGGTGACGACGGGGGTCAGCGTCGGGGTGGCCGACGGGGTAGTCGCCGGAGTGGCGGATGGAGAGGTGGCGCCGCCGCCGTCGCAGGCCGAGAGGACCAGGAGGCAGGCCACGGCGAAGGGGGCAAGTCGGCTGGTGCGCATGAGGGTTCCTTTCCGATACCCACGATAGTCTCGGCCCCGTCGGGCGTGGGGATTGGCTGGGGGGAATAGTGGGCGCCCTTCCAGCGTCGAATTGATACCAATCCAGTATTCCGCTAGACGGTACCCGACGCGCGCGTACGCTGGAAGTATCCCGTGAGGAGGATCGATGGCCACCATCGACAAGACCGAGGCAGAATGGCGGGCCCAACTCAGCGAGGAGGAGTACCGAATCCTGAGGGAGCATGGAACAGAGCCGGCATGGTCCGGGAACCTGCTCGATACCAAGGCTCCCGGGACGTATCGGTGCAAAGCCTGCGGGGCGGACCTTTTCAGGTCCGACACCAAGTTCAACTCGGGCTCGGGATGGCCGAGCTTCTTTGAGGCCGTCGACCCCGAAGCCGTCA
>CAYTLH010000036.1:0-3707 GCA_964438525.1 uncultured Demequinaceae bacterium
GCGGACGCTTCGCCGCATCACGGTGGACGATGCCGAGCGGGCGGAGGAGGTTTTCAACCTGTTGATGGGGAGCGATGTCGCGCCCCGGAAGGACTTCATCGTCCAGGGGGCGGCCAGCCTCGACCGGGACCGCATCGACGCGTAGTCACCGACGATCGAGGTTGGTCCCGTTGTTCAGCGGTATGGGGGTGTGACTACGATGGCGAACATGCCCCAATATCGCAGCGCAACCAGCACGCAGGGCCGGTCCATGGCCGGCGCCCGGGCCCTCTGGCGGGCCACCGGGATGACCGACCAGGACTTCGGAAAGCCCATCATCGCCATCGCGAACAGCTTCACGCAGTTCGTCCCCGGCCACGTCCACCTCCACGAGATCGGCCAGAAGGTGAAGAAGATCATCGACGCCGCCGGCGGGTGGGGCGTCGAATTCAACACCATCGGCATCGACGACGGCATCGCCATGGGGCACGGCGGGATGCTCTACTCGCTCCCGAGCCGCGAACTCATCGCCGACAGCGTCGAATACATGGCGAACGCCCACTGCGCCGACGCCCTCCTGTGCATCACCAACTGCGACAAGATCACCCCCGGGATGATGATGGCCAGCATGCGGCTCAACATCCCGACCATCGTCGTCTCCGGAGGTCCGATGGAAGCCGGCAAGTTCTCGGGGACGATCGCGGGGAAGAAGGTGTCGCGGGCCCTCGACCTCGTCGACGTCATGGTCGACGCCAGCGACGACGCGGTGACGGACGACGAGATTGCCGCGCTGGAGCGGTCCGCCTGCCCGACGTGCGGCTCGTGTTCGGGCATGTTCACGGCCAACAGCATGAACTGCCTGAGCGAGGCTCTCGGGCTGTCGCTCCCCGGCAACGGGACCGTGGTCGCTACCCACGTCTTCCGGAACGGGATGTTCGAGGAAGCGGCGAAGCGCATCGTCGAGATCACGAAGGCTTACTACGAGGGTGGGGTCGACTCGACCCTCCCGCGGTCGATCGCCACGTTCGACGCGTTCGAGAACGCCATGGCCCTCGACATCGCGATGGGCGGCTCGACCAATACCGTCCTCCACCTCCTCGCGATCGCCCAGGAGGCCGAAGTCGAATTCACCATGGCAGACATCGATCGGCTCAGCCGCAAGATCCCGAACATCTGCAAGGTCGCCCCCTCTTCCCGCTTTCACGTCGAGGACGTCAACCGCGCGGGCGGCATCCTTTCGATTCTGGGGGAACTCGACCGGGCGGGGCTCATCCACCGCGAGACCCACACCGTGCACGCCGCGACGATCGGCGAGGCCCTCGACCGGAACGACATTCGGCGCGAAACCGCGACCGAGGCCGCCAAGACCCGTGCCCTCGCGGCCCCCGGCGGGGTGCCCACCCAAAAGGGCTTCTCCCAGGACAACACCTTCGACGAGGTGGATCTCGACCGAGAGAAAGGGTGCCTGAGGGACGTCGAGCACGCCTACACCCAGGAGGGTGGCCTTGCCGTGCTCTACGGCAACCTCGCCGAGGACGGCGGCATCGTCAAGACCGCCGGGGTGGACGAATCGATCTTCCACTTCGAGGGGCCGGCCCGGGTCTTCCACTCCCAGGAGGCGGCCTGCGAGGCCATCCTCGACAACCACATACACGAGGGCGACGTCGTCGTCATCCTCTACGAGGGTCCCCGCGGCGGGCCGGGCATGCAGGAGATGCTTTATCCGACGTCCTTCCTCAAGGGCAAGGGCCTGGGCAAGACCTGTGCGCTCATCACCGACGGGCGGTTCTCTGGAGGGACCTCCGGCCTGAGCGTCGGCCACGTCTCCCCGGAAGCCGCCGAGGGTGGAGCGATCGGGCTCATCGAGGAGGGGGATCAGATCCTCATCGACATCGCCGAACGCAAGCTCGAGTTACTCATCCCGAACGACGAGCTCGACAGGCGGCGGAAGGCCATGGAGCATCGGGCGTCGGACGCCTGGAAGCCCGAGCGAGACCGCACGGTCACCCCGGCCCTCCGCGCCTACGCCGCCATGACGACGAGCGCCGCCCGAGGCGCCGTCCGGGACGTCACCCAGGTGGAGCGGTAGGGGCTAGGCCTAGAGCCGGGTGGTAGACGGGTCTAGCCGACCCCCTTCGGGATTGGGAGGCTGGTGCGCACGGCCCGGTCTGGATTGACGTCGGTCTTCGCCTTGTGCATCTCATCGCTCTTCTTGACGAGTTCGTCGGGAGCGACCGCGCCGGGCACCATGACCTTCCGGGTCGCTTTGATGAGCTCGATCCGCTCGTCCGACTGGTCCAGCCAGTTGGCGTCGTCTGCGTTGAGGTAGGTCTCGTGCGTGAAGATGTCGTCGAACGTCAGCCCGAAGTACTCCTGGAAGATGGCCTCCCGGACGACGATCTGGCCCGGCAGGCACTCCTTGTCCCGACGGATATTCTCCCGGACCTGCGCGTCGGTCGCCCCCGGGGGGCGCCACCTCAGGTCGTAGAACGCGAAGTCCGTGTGGGCGTCGAGCCAGTCGGTGGCCATACTCAGGATCCTTTCCCACCGGTCCTCGATGGCGTCCCATAGGGCCTGGCGGGGGGCGAACTCCCAGTCGATCCGGTCGGCCGCCAGCGTGTAGACGAGGTTGTCCGGCGACCCGAACGTGCACTTCGCCGCCAGTTCGTCGAAGGCCTCGAGCTGGGCGATCCGCCGCTCGAGGTCGAGGGGCCGATGCGCTTCTGAGGCGAAGTGGATCTCCTTGACGATCCCGGCCCGGGTCATGGTCATGCCCTTCAGGGCGTCGCCCAGCCCTTCCTCCTCGAGGCGACGGAGGTATACGGGGAACGACAGTCCGGATTCGCCCAGGGCGATGGCCTGGTCGAGGGCGTCCGCGTAGGCGGCGTTGGCGTCGTCGTCCGGAACCTGGGCCCGGGCGTCCTTGTACGCCTGGACCATGTTCGCGAGCATCGCCGCGTCGTCGCCCGCGGCGGATTCCAGCTTCTTCGCCGCGGGTCCGGCCTGGAGTGCCCTCCCGTAGGCGTCGGAGAACTTCATGAACAGGTTCTCCTTGGTGATCTCGGCGTTGAAGGTCGTGATGTCGGCGGACGTCTCGCCGAGCTCCTCGAGCCGGGCGAGCGTGGCCTTCATGACGTCGACCTGTTCGCCGGTGAGGCCCTTCCCTTCGCACTCGGCGAGCATTCCTCGGAACGGATCGAGCATCGGGTTCAGCATGGAAGCGTCGACGGCCATCACACACCGTCCAATCCGACGAGGTGCTTGTGTTCGGCGATGCGCCGTTTGACCACGTCGTCGTCCATGGGGATGCGCCGACGGTGGCGCGTCTCCCAGATCAGGTCGTAGTCCATCTCCCAGTCGGCCTTGTACTCCCGCACCCGGCGGGTGATCTCGGCGAAGTCCTCCGTCTCCTTGGCGACGATCTCCTCGGCCCGGGCGAGGAACTTCGGCTTCCACTCGTCCGGGACATCGGCCTTCTCGGCGACCTCGATCGTCTCGAGCTGGCGGAAGCTGTCGTAGAAGTTGTCGATGGCCGAGTCGACGATGAGGTTAATCGAGGTCTGGTTCTCGATCTCGCCGATCTTCGTCATGAAGTCCATGACGTCCTGAGGTTTGGAGGCGAGCTCGATCGTCGCCTCCTCCCCGGCGGCCCTGATGACCTGTTCGGTCTCCTGGTAGTGCTTGAGGCGGGCTCGGGCCTTGTCCTCGACCTGGGCGGCGGCGAGGCG
>CAYTLH010000037.1:0-7538 GCA_964438525.1 uncultured Demequinaceae bacterium
CGACCTGGAGACGGTTCTCCGGGACTCCGGTGAGCTCTAGCGGCCACGGACGAGCTCGAGAATCTCGTCTCGATCGAGGGATCGGGCCGGGCGTACGACCTCCCCGGCGGGAAGGAACACGAACACGGCATCGATGTCCGCCACGGGAATTCCCTTCCAAGCCGCCCAGGCCAATCGATAGATCGCAAGTTGGACCTCCCGGGCGGCCCGATCGTGGGGCCCCTTCGGCGGCCTTCCCGTCTTCCAATCGACGATCGTGACCCTATCCAGGCCGTTCCCCGGCGGGAAGACGGCGTCGATCCGACACCGCAAGACGAACTCCTCCACGGGCATCTCGATATCGACCTCGACCGCCGTCGGAAGCCTATCCGCCCATTCCCCATCGAGGAAGGCCTCCCGGAGTCCGGCCAGTTCGACGCCCTCCGCCGGGGCGCCATCCCCGCCGTCGACGGCGAAAACATCTTCAGGATCGGTGAGCGTCGGCATTCTGTAGTAGCGCTCCACCCAGGCGTGAAAGGCGTCCCCCTTCCTCGCCGCGGCGCCCGAAATGCGTGGCATGGGCCGTCGACGGGTGAGCGCATAGGACTCCCGGTCAGTGGCCAAACGAACAACGTCCGTGCTCGACAGGTGAGCGGGCAGGTCGACCGACCCGGTCCGTCCCTCCTCCGAACGCTCGCGGAGCAAGTCCTCGATATCGTCGGCGTACGGCAGCGTGACCCCATCCGTGCCCTTCGCCCTCGCCTCCCTCACTTCCGTGGCGAGTCTCCTGCGAGCCTCCTGGGATGGGGTCGGCGAGGGGGGCCAGACGGCCGGAGTCCGGATCCGACTTGAATCCTCGACATCGGACCCGTCGAGGGCGATGGGGTCGGGAGACACGATCCCATCGTTCTCCAGGTCCGCCAGGAAGACGGACATCGGTTGGGGTCTCCTCGCGCGGGGATTCGGCACGGACGTCAGGATGACGTCGCTCCTGGCCCGGGTTACGGCCACGTAGAACAGCCGCCGCTCCTCCTCGAGGGCGTGCCGTGCGGCGGCCTCATGGAATTCCTCGCCGATCTCCTCGAGTTCCTTGATGCTGGAGGCCCCCTCCCAGTCCCATGACGGGAGCCTCCCGCGATCCCGACGGAGGGGCCAGGGAAGGCTGTGCTTCCCCCTTCGTCCGGAAAGCCAAGCCCCATCCCGGTAGATGAGGGACGACTTCGCCCCCGACCCTCCTCCTGTCGACGGGGCCACCGAGGGGAAGGTCCCATCGACGAGTCCCGGGACGGCCACGATGTCCCATTCCATCCCCTTGGCGCCGTGGACGGTCAGGACCTGGACGGCGCCCTCTCGTGGCTCCCCGACCGGGACGTCCAATCCCCGCTCGTGTTCGTATGCCGCTTGGAGCCAGGCCAGGAAGGCCCCGAGGGTCGCCACGTTCGCCCCCTGTTCGAAGTCTCGAGCGACGCCCTCGAGCGCCTGGAGGGCCGCCTCCCCCTCCATCGCCAGGTCGGTAACCCTCGTCTCGATGTCGAGGTTCCAGACGCGGGCGGCGAACCGGACGAGCTCGTCGAGGGGCAGATATGTGTGTGCGCGGATCGCCTCGAGGACGCGCTGGAGGTCACCCAATCTCGACCTGGCCTCTCGGCTCAGGGCCCGGCCGTCGCGAGACTCCCACCCGTCGGGAGGCATATCCGTCAGGGCCTCGACCAGGCTGGCCTCGACCTCGCGATCCTCGCGGGGGCCGGCCATCTCCTCGGACCACTCCCCCAGGGCCGCCAGGTCTCGCATCCCCAGGGCGACCCGTTCCGAGGTCAGGAGCCTCATGAGGGAATCCCCCCGGCTCGGGTCATGGGCCGCCTGAAGCAAGGCGACCAGGTCGACGACGACGGGAGTGTCGAGCAGCCCCCCGATCCCGACGACCTGGAAGTCGACCCCGGCCTCGCGGAACGCCTGGACGATCGGGGGGAGAAGATCCCTCTTTCGAAGGAGAACGGCACCTGTGGCCTCGTCCCCGTGACGAAGGGCCCCGAGGGCCGCCCGCCGCTCGACCAGGCGCGCGACGAGCCCGGCCGCCTCGGCCTCCTCGTCGGGATAGAGGTGGGCGGTCACGGCCGGGTCCTTCCGGTCGGGCTCGGATTCCCCCTTCTCCTCAGACCTCGACCGAAGGCGGGGCACCCCAATCCCGGACCCCATCCTCAGAGCCGACGTGATCGAGTTGGCCGCCTCGAGGACTCCCGAGGAGTTCCTCCAAGAGACGGATAGAGTCTGGGGCGGCCCCTCGACGCCGAAGCGATCGAGGAACCGCTCGAGGGCGGCCTCGCTCGCCCCCCGGAATCCGTAGATCGCCTGGAAAGGATCGCCGACGGCCGTGACCGGATGCCCGGATCCGAACAGGTTCGCCAGGAGGTCGAGCTGCCCGGGAGACGTGTCCTGGAATTCGTCGAGAAGGACGGCCCGGTACCTCGAACGCTCGAGCCCTCGGATCGAGGGCACCTGGCTCAACTGCAACGCCACGGCGATCTGATCCGCGAAGTCGAGTGCGGACGCCTCCCTCTTGGCGGCCTGGTACCGCTCGATCAGGGGTACCAGGGCGAGCCTCGACCTCAGCGGACCGAGGATCTTCTCCCTCGGGCCTGCCGATCGGCGTCCGGGCCCGGGGGGAAGCCCTCCCACCCGATCGACGATCGACGTCAGGAACTCCGCCATAGCCCCGACCTCGACGTTATGGTCGGCGAGGGAGGCGGCGAGAGACGACACGGCCTGGGCGGCCGCGGACAAGTCGCCGTCGAAGTCGAGTTCCCCCTCCCAGGATTCGGCCAGCCGATAGGCAAGCTGCCACGCGGAAGCCTCGCTCAGGACAACGGCGTCGGGATCCACGCCAACCCTGAGCCCATGCTCGGCGACGAGTCCGGATGCGTAGGCATTGTAGGTGGAGACGGCCGGAGCCGGGCGGTCCCCGTCGAACCCGAAGACCCGCCCGAGGTCGGTCACGACCCGGTCCGCGATCTCGGCGGCCGCCTTCCTGGTGAACGTCAGGCATAGGATCTCGTCCGGGGCGAGGTCGCAGCCGAAGAGGGACTTCGCATGATCGAGGAGGTATACGAATCTGAGGGCAAGCGTCTCGGTCTTACCCGATCCCGCCCCCGCCACGACGAGACCCGGGACGGCGGGGCCGGACACGACGGCCTGTTGCTCCGACGTCAACCGCCTCTCGTCACCTCGAGGGAACGCGAGCTGTGCGGGCGCGCGACCCTGCCCGACCACCCGCCCCGGGACGACGTCGGGCATCGACTTCCGGTCTTCGGTCACGGCCCGCTCACCTGCCCGCCTTGGGGCCACGCCGGGCAGGAGCGTTTGACCGGGCAACTCCAGCAATCCTTTCCCACGCGGGCCTCGAAGGCCGGCTTGCAGAGCTCTTCCACGACCGCGTTGAGGCGAGCCATCGCCCCCTCCCGGTCGATCGGATCCTGCTTCCGCACCGGGTTGCCGCTCCTCAGGCCGAGAAAGACGAGTTCCGCCCCCGCGGCCTCGGTCCCCTCGGAGAATCCCCCGCATGTGACGGCCGCCTGGTACATCGCCAGTTGGGCATTCCGCTGGGCCTCGGCCTCGGAGATGCGGCTCGAGGAGGTCTTGAGGTCGGCGATGCGCACCTCGCCGTCCTTGAGGTGCACGCGATCCGCCCGACCCGACAGCAACGCCCGACCGACCTCGACCCGGAACGACCGCTCCGCGCGCACCTCCCACCCCTCGTTCCTCACCTCGGCGGTGTACTCCGCCAGCCTTTCCATCATCCGGTCGATCCTCTCCCTCTCCCGATTTCCCACCCAGTTGTCCGGGTACCCCAGTTCCGACCACCTGTCGGCGAGCGCCGCCTTCAGTTCCTCCGCGCCGCCTGCTGGGTGGTCGGCGGCGATATCGTGGACGAGAAGCCCGCGCCTTTGGGCCTCGCCAGCCTCCCCCGATCCCCCGGACGCCTCGAGCACGGCCTTGAGGGGACAGGACTCGATCCCTTGAACCTTCGAGGGCGACACTCGGACGATCTGAGCCTCCCCCCACAGGGGTTCATCCGTGGAGGCCGGGGCGACCCCATGCCACTCGGAAGGGTCGGCCCCCGTGATCCCAGCCTCGGCGAGGTGGGCGAGCATCGCCACATGACCGGCGCGTTCGTCCGCGGAAAGGCCCTCCGCCTCCCTTCTGAGCCTCACGACGGCCTCCCTGAGGCTCGACAGGCCTTGGATGTCGTCTGCTGGCCTCCGGCGTCGTTGCCCTGGACCGTCGATGAGGGAGACGAAGCGGGATGGCCGATCCCCGTCCCCCTCCCGGCATAGGGCGACGACCCTTCCCCTCGCCCTCGTGAAGGCTACGTAGAAAGCCCGGGTTTCGTCGGCGAGGACGGCGAGACGAGAGGCATGCGCCGCCTCGACTTGATCCCGGGGCGACGCCCCCTGCTCCCTCCCAGACACCACCTCGGCCAGGGTTGCCGCGCCGAAGACTGTGTCCCTCAGCCTGAGATTCGGCCACGTCCCCTCCTCCAGTCCGACGATTGCGACGATGTCCCATTCCCGCCCCGCGGCCGAGGCCGGGGTCTCGAAGGCGACGACGTCGCCCTCACCTCCACGGGCGGCCAGGGAGTCGTCCGCGAACCCCTGCCCCTCGAGGTAGGAGAAGAACGACTCCGGGGGGGCGTCGGGAAGACGCTCGACATACCGTGAGGCGGCGTCGAAAAGGGCGACCACCGCGTCGAGGTCCGCATCGTCGGTCGACGACCCGCCGAGAGCCGCTTCACGCCAGCCGTCCGCCACGCCGAGCGAGGTCCAGATCGCCCAAAGAATTTCCGGCGCGGAAGCGCCTCGATCGGCCTCGACGTGTCCGGCTCGGATCGCCCCTGCCACGGCTGAGGCCCGAAGCGCCTCGTGACCGCGGACTCCGGCGAGCCTAGACGGATCCTCGAGGGCGTCAACGAGGAGCGCCCCGGCCGACCTCGTCCCGCCCCCCGAACGCTCCTCTTCGAGCAACCGGCGCTTGAGATGCCGGACCGACATCGCTCCGAGCCCCACGAGCCTGGACGCAAGGACCTCCTCCGCCTGCTCCGTCGTCCAGGCGGCGCCGAGGGCCCGCCTAGCGAGCCGAAGAAGGGGAGCCACAGCCGGTTCGAGGTGAAGGGCGGTCGCCCCCCCGAGGCTGGCGCACGGGATCCCCTCGTCGATCAACCCTGCCCGAATCTCGCGCACCCGGGCCTGGTTCCGGGCTATGACGACCATGTCCGACCAGGCGCAGGGTTTTCCTCCCCCGCCCCGATGGGCTTCCCGGAGCCTGGTAGCGAGGGCCCTCGCCTCCCCCGCGCCAGACGAGACGATCACCTCGACGGGAGGATCCTGGGGCACGCCACCCCCCCGCGTCCTAGACGAGAACTCTCGGGAGGTCCCGATCCGTTCCGCGATCCTCCTCGACAGGGACGCCAGGCCCGGAGCCCTCCCGTGGGTCCGGGTGAGCCTTAAAACGACCGCCCCGAGCCCCTCGGGCGCGTCTAGAACCGCCCCCGCGAGGACCTCGGGAGCCGCCCCTCGAAACCCCTGAACGGCCTGATCGGCGTTTCCGATGAGGACGACCCCGGCCGATCGGGCGATGACCTTCAGAAGCCTCCAGGCGGCCCTCGTCACGTCCTGGGCGTCGTCGAGGACCACCAGGCGCCAGGGGGCCAGTTCCCGCCCCCGCGCGGCGAGCACGTCGGCTGCCGCCGAGACCATACCCGCCGAGTCGTGTAGGGCCCCCTGATCCTCCGCCATCCTCCTGAGTTCCAGGTTCGCCTCGTACTCCCCGAATACCTGCGCGGCCGCGACCCACGCCGCACGACCGTGCCTCTCCCCTAGCGCCCGGAGGTCTTCCGGGCCGAGGTCGGCCTCCTCGGCGCGCATGATGAGGTCCCTCAACTCGTGACAGAACCCCGGCAAGGCGGTAGCCTCGGACGCCGCCACACCATCCCACGAAGGACCCGGGGCACGCCCGATGCGATGCCCCTGCAGGAGATCCCGAAGGATCTCGTCTTGCATGGCCCCGGTCAGCAGGACGGGCGGGGGCTCGCCCGCCTCGAGGGCGTTCGCCCGGAGGATCGACCAGGCGAGGGACGCCACGCTTCGGACGATGGCCCCCCCGGTCGGAACACCTACGGCGGCGGAGACCCGATCCCGGAGCCTTTCGGCGGCCCTTCGGGTCGGGGTAAGCACGAGAACCGACCCCGCATCGATCGCCCGTCGGTTGACGGCATCGCGGGCGAGGGCGACGGCCAGGGTCGTCTTCCCGCTTCCCGGAGGCCCGACGACAAGCGCGGGGCGCCCTGGATTGGCCCCGACGCGCTCGATGATCGAGGCCTGGCAAGGATCCGGATCCGGCTCACGAGCCACCCCGGCCGGAAGACGCAGGCGCACCGCTGTCATGACCCCATCCCATCACCTCGGGAAGACAACCGCCCCCGGCTATCACCGATCAAGTCATGGGATTCGGCCACTGACCGGGAAGGCAGGGGGAGATGTCGAACTCGTGGTCGACCATGACGGATGCCCGTTCGCCCTCCTCGGTACAGGTGACGTCGGGGCGCCCCAGGGCGTGGCCGAGGAAGTGATTGAGCAGGTAGATGCGTGCGGCCACGCGATCCTCACCGAAGGACCGCACGCCGTCCGCCCATCGATAGGCGTCGATGACGATCATCCCCTGGGTGGCGCAGGAGGGCTCCGTCGGGGGCGGGAGGATCGGGCTCGATGATGGGGAGGGGCTGGGGGTCGCCCCGACGCTCGGGCTGGGGGTCACCTCGACGGTCATGCCGGGGGGTTCGATCCGTTCCTCGGCGGCCTCGTGGGGCCTCGAGCACAGCTTCGAGGCGGTGTCCGGGGTCGCGAAGATGATCCGGTACTCCGCGGCCCCGTCGGTTCGGGCAAAGGCCATCCTGCCCTTGGCCCCCCAACCGCGCTCGTCGTTGATGACCGACATGACGTACACCGCGAGCGCGTCGGGCGTCAGGGGCAGGTCCTCCTCTATCTCGACCCTGACCCAGTGCATCGGCACCGACGTGTCCGGCTCGTCGACCCCGGACGCCACGATGAACTCCCCGGTCCCGACCGTCGGGATATCGAGGTCGTTGAGGCCGGCGTAGAGGTCGTCGGTATCGAGATCCCGGGCGATCGGGGGGTACAGGTCGACGGGGATGACCGGGTCGGGCGAAGACGTGGGGCTCGGACTCACCGTCGGGGACGGATCGATGTCGGAACGGGCAATCCACCTGGGGATCACGGTCGTCAAGAAACCCGCGCCGATCCCAAGCACGACGGCCCCCGCGACGATCCCGACGATGCCCCAGGGTCCGGGCAGTTTCCATGTCTGCACAGACAGGCGGGACCGGGTGGGAGCCATGCCCTTACGATAGTTCCTGACACGAGACCGTTCGAAACCGGAGGCGAGATGGAGATCAGGATCGGCGTGCAGAACGTCTCACGCGAGATCGTCCTGGAGATCGACCTTTCCATAGACGAGTTGGCTAAGGCCGTCACGGCCGCCCTGGCGGG
>CAYTLH010000038.1:0-19853 GCA_964438525.1 uncultured Demequinaceae bacterium
CACGAAGTGCATGATCTCCTCGGTCGTGGCGCCGGGGTGGGCGAGCAGGTGGCGGGCCGCGGCGATGACCTCGACGAGGTTGTGGGGGGGCATGTTGCACGCCATGCCGACGGCGATGCCGGACGCGCCGTTGACGAGGAGGCCCGGGATCGCGGCGGGAAGGACGGCCGGCTGGGTGAGTTTGTTGTCGTAGTTCGGGACGAAGTCGACGGTGTCCTCGGCAATGTCGGCCGTCAGGGCCATGGCGGCGGGGGCGAGCCTGGCCTCGGTGTAGCGGGCGGCCGCCGGGCCGTCGTCGAGGGAGCCGAAGTTGCCGTGCCCGTCGACGAGGGGAAGCCGGAGCGAGAACGGCTGCGCCATACGGACGAGGGCGTCGTAGATGGCCTGGTCGCCGTGGGGGTGGAGCTTGCCCATGACCTCGCCGACGACGCGGGCGGACTTGACGTAACCACGGTCGGGTCGGAGCCCCATCTCTCCCATCATGTAGACGATGCGGCGCTGGACGGGCTTGAGGCCGTCCCGGGCGTCGGGGAGGGCTCGGGCGTAGATGACGGAGTAGGCGTACTCGAGGAAGGACTGCTCCATCTCCTCGCTGACGTCGATGTCGACGATCTGCGCGTCTTCAGCCTCCGTGGCCGTCACTGCCGCCGTCCTTTCGCGGATTGAGATGCCGCTGGTCACGACGCCGAAGCCACCCCGGCGTCTGGTCCTCCCAGGCATTCTCTCGCCCCTGTCAGACGCGGTCCGGCTGCCACACCGGACAGGGCGGCCATCACCGGTGGCGACAACCTCGAGAGAAAAGGCCCAAGCAGCCGGCTGAGGACTTAGGTGCTCAGATCGCCGACCATCCACTCCCATTCGCCCGTTTCAAAGCGAGCCTGAATGTCTTCACCGCTGGCCTCGCTGAGGAGGTCGATGAAGAGCAGGAACTTGCCCAGGAGCGACGAGGGGCAATCCGGATCGGATTCCGGCGGATAGGCGCGGAACGCTTCCTTGAAAGGTTCCCAACCGTAGTCGTCGCGCAACTCGGCGAACCGAACGTGGATCACCGCCCAGTTGTACTCGCCCCGACTCCTGGCGTCGGCGTAGGAGTTGGCGAAGACGCTGCGTAGTTCCTCGCCTCGGTAGGCCTGCCAGTCGAAGACGACGGTGGCGTCGAGCGCCTCGACGACGAACTCCAGTTTGATGTTCGCCCATAACTCCGCGTCCCACACCCAGCGGTAGTCGAGGTCGAAGTCGTGGCCGAGTTCGTGGATTATGCCGAAAGACCAGTCGTCCTCGTCGCCGATCATCTGCAGGCTTTCCGCTATATACGGCTGATACCACTGGATGGGGTTGCCGGCGACAGCCCAGCCGCCGGGATACTGGCGGACCGAGGCGATGCCGATTTTCTCACCGTCGAAAGGAACGTCGCCGACGAGTTCGGCGTAGGCGTCATACACCTGGTCGAGCCTCGCCTGCCATTGGGCCAGGTCCGCTTCGCTGATCCCAGACGAGGCGATGTCGGCGGTTTCGAGGTCCAGGTAGTGGTGCTCCCCTTCGAGCCGGTTTACGTCGAAGGGGGTGATTTCCAGGTCGTCGAAGTAGGCCTTGCCCGTCGCGGTGCTACCGAAATGGCCGAGGCGGCAGCCGATCTTGGCCTCGCCGGTATCGTCCGCCTGGAAGGTCATCTCCACCTTCGTCCAGTCGAAGGTGCCGGATGGTCCAGCAACGTGCATGAACTCGTCGCCGACGAACAGGTTCGCCGTCGAACTGCCCGACGTGTTCTGCAGGTTCTCCCCCTTGATCCAGCCCGACAGGATGTACCACTGGCCTGGGGTGAGGTGGAAGGTCGTGTACAGGCGGGCGTCGTTCCCCTCCGAGTGCGTGGTCTCAATGCTGATGCACCTGCCGGAACGGCAGCTCCCCTCCGATTCCCACACGAACGTGGAACGGTTCATCCATTGCTGCTTGGACCACCCCGCAGGCAACGCGCCAGTGCCGGTATCGAAGTCGACCGTCGCCACGGGCGAAGCGGGGGCGACGTTGTACATCGGGCTTGGGGACGGGCTGGGGCTGGGGCTGGGGCTCGCCGACGGGCTCGGGCTGGGCGCGACGGACGTGCACCCGACCAACGAGAGGATGACAAGACCTGCGAGGATGCGAACTCTGTTCATCTACCTTTCCTTACTTCTTCGAACCGGCTGGTTTCGCGTTGTCCTCAGCTGGCCACAAGGAATCATCGCTATCTCAACGCAGCAACGCGGGTCAAGGTTGGGGGGCGTCCCCCACAACGAACGGATGGGCCACGCAGACATTAGCAGGATCGGCGGCGTGCTGCAGACTGAAAGGTGCTCCGTGGGGTTCGTGCGGTGCTGCTGCCCGGGCCCCCGCCGTGACGTGCACAGCCCCGGGTGAGAGAATGGCACCTATGTCAACGTCCCTGGAGAAGGCGGTCGCCGGCGCCGGCTACTACCCGGCCCTCGCCTCGCACGTCCTCAAGACCGCGATCGGCCCCGAACGGGTCAAGAACCACTTCGTCCACGCCGAGACGACGTTCTACGGGCGCGAGATCCGCCGCCACATGACCGTCCTCGTCCTCACCCCGACGCGCTTCATCCGGGTTCACATCGACGACGGCCGGGAGGGGGACGCCCCGGACGCCGCCCAGGCGACCATCGAGTCGGCCCTGCTCAAGACGGTCACGAGCGTCGCGCTCACCCACATCGTCCACAACCCCGAGAAGTTCGAGGAGGGGGACGCTCCGACCGAGCTCGTGCTGGCGGTCGGGTGGGGGGTCCACTCCCGGATCGAGCTCGAACCGGCGGTGTGCGGGGACGAGAACTGCGACGCCGACCACGGCTACACCGGCGGCGTCACGGGCGACGACACCATGGTCCGGGTGAGCGCCATCGCCGACGGGGAGGCGAGCGTCCGCGCCCTCGAGGGCTTCGCGGTCGCCCTCAACGCCGCCGTCGGGGAACACGCGTGACGCTTGCCGACCGGGTCGACCGGGCGGGCTTCGTCCTCCCCGACTATGGGGGCCGGGAACTCGGGGGGGTTATCAGCGCGGGGTTGGCCGCGATCGGGGCGGCCGAGGTCGTGCCCGGCAGGGACGCGGAGGCCGACCAGAAGCGCCTCCTCGTGCCGGACGCCCGTCACATTTGCGTCGCCCTCCTCGACGGGCTCGGCAAACTCAACCTCGACGCGCGGCGGGGCCACGCCCCATTCCTCCGCTCGCTTGGGGGTGTGACGGCGACGGCCGGCTACCCGTCGACGACGGCGGCGTCGTTGTCCCTCATGGGGACCGGGCGAACGAGCGGAGAGACGGGCATGGTGGGATACACCTGCCGCAACCCCAGGACGGGCAAGCTCGCCAACCTCGTCAGCTGGGAGGGGGCGGATCCGGCGGAGGAGTGGCAGGTGCAGCCGTCGCTGCTGGAGCAGGCCGACCTCGCCGGGGTCCCGGTGACGACTTTGGGTCGGGCGCGGTTCGCGGGGTCCGGGCTGACGCACGCGGTGCTTCGGGGCGGACAATTCATCGGGGCGGAGCGCCTGGCCGACCGGGTGGACGTGGCGCTCGGGGCGATGGGGGAGCCCGGGCTCTCGTACATGTATTGGGGAGAGATCGATGGGGTGGGGCACGCGTATGGATGGCAGTCGGAGAAGTGGACGGCTGCGCTCGAGGATGCCGACCGGGAGTTGGCCCGGCTTGCGCGGGCTATGCCGGAGGAGACCGTGCTCCTCATCACCGCCGACCACGGCATGATCGACGTGACCGACGCGCCCCGGTGGGATCTCGCGGAGGATCCGGTCCTCGATCAGGGTGTGGATTTCCTGGCGGGGGAGCCTCGCGCCCTTCACGTGTACACGCGGGAGCCGGGGCAGGTGGCGGTCCGGTGGCAGGAGGTGCTGGGGGACGACGCGGTCGTGGCCGTCAAGGATGAGGCGATCGACGCGGGGTGGTTCGGGCCGGTGCTGGAGCCCGCGCGGGAGCGGATCGGGGACGTGGTCGTCGCGATGACCGGCCGGGCGACGGTCGTGGACTCCCGGGTGCAGTCGGAGGCGTCCATGAAGTTGATCGGGATGCACGGGTCTCTCACCCCGAACGAGATGCTCATCCCGGTGCTGGTGGCCGAGTGAGAAGGATCGGGACTCCCAGGGGTCACGTCACATTCAGCGCCACACCCGGCTCGCCCTCCCGAGTCTCCATGATAAGCCGCACGGACCGCTCCCTGAGCTCCTGCGGATGCTTCCTCGGCGCTGGCATGACTCCCTTCCTTTCGGAGAATCGGACCCTCCACCAAACCCGGGGCGGTTCACTCCGGGCTCGGCAACCGCACCCCCTACAGCGTCCGCTACGCTGACCCTGTACTCGACCCCGAGCACACGACGACTCTCACTCAGAGTTGACCAAAACGGGGATCAGGCTAATCGAGGTGATGAGTGGACGCGCACCGGAGCATCCTCTTCCTCGATTCGGCGTGTGACGGTGCGGAATCCCCCCTCGACCAACCGGACTTCTTCGGCGACCTCAATCTCGACAAGGTGGAGCAGGCCGTCACCGAAGGGCAGGACGAGTTCCGGCTTGAAGGACTCTTCCGACAACCGTTGCGAACGAGAAAAGCCGTCGGCTATCGCCAGAAGGTTTCCCGTGACCTCGAGGACCCTGGCCTGTTCGCGCGGATCACCGCCTTCAACGAAGCGATGACCACCATGCGATCCGAACTCGCGGTGAGCGCCAAGGTCAGCGACCCACCCCAAAGCCACCGATGGTTCCTGCAGGCGGCCACAACCTACGTCGATGCCGTCGTCGCCCTCGCGGAAGACCTCACGGACGCCGGCCTCGCTTCGAGCGGCCTCTCGTCGGCGCGGGACCGCTTGAACGATTATTTGGCGTCCGAGGCATTCGTCTCGCTCCAAGGGGCCGTCCGGGTGGTGAACGAGGATCTCGCCCAGGTTCGGTACCGGCTGGAACTGAGTGATATCGACATCATCGTGAGCAAGTACGAGGGGGAGACGGACCTCAGCGCGGACGTGGCCGCCTGCTTCGAGAGGTTTCGGCAGGTCGCTGGAAGGGTCGCGGCGGACGGGGAGGGGGCAGGCGCAGAGGAAGAGGGGCCGGAGGAGTCGCCCACCCGCAATGACCTGTCGTACTTCTCGGAGAAGATCCTCCACTTGGTGATCCGGCATTATCCCGAGACCTTCGCGTCTCTTGCGGAATTCTGCGACGTCTACCAGGACTTCCCGGACCCCGTCGTGGCCGATTTCGACCGTGAAGTCCGCTTCTACATGTCCTACCTCGGGTTCCTTGCCCCGCTCCGCGCCGAAGGGCTCTCCTTCTGCTACCCGGTCCTCAGCGCGGGCACCACGAGGGTCAAGGCAATCCGGGCGTTCGACCTCGCTCTCGCCACCAAGCTCCTCCACGACGGTTTGCCCATAGTCCCCAACGACGTCGTCCTTGAGGGCGAGGAGCGGCTCCTCGTGGTCACCGGGCCCAACCAAGGCGGCAAGACGACGTTTGCCCGGATGATCGGGCAGCTGCACTACCTGGCCAGCTTGGGTCTTCCGGTTCCGGGGAAGGGCGTCCGGCTGCACCTGCGCGACCTGATCTTTTCCCTGTTCGATCGGGAGGAGTTCGTCAACGACGGCCTAGGCAAATTCGAAGATGAGCTAGTTCGCCTGCGCACCATCGTGGAGAAGGCGACGCCGAGCAGCCTGATCATCCTGAACGAGATCTTCACGTCGACCTCGCGAGAGGATGCGGTACTCCTGGGGGCCCGGGTCTTGGAGTGGGTGCTCACTCTCGACGCCGTATGCGTCTATGTGACCTTCATCGACGAGCATGCGACCCCCTCCCCGTCCACGGTCTCGATGGCGAGCACCGTCGAGGAGGCAGACACCGCGCGTCGGACGTTTTCGATGGTGCGAAAGCCCGCGGATGGGCTGGCGTACGCCTCGGTTATCGCCCAGAAGCACGGGCTCGACTCCGACTCCCTCAAGGCGAGGCTCAAATCATGAGGGTCTTGCTGATGAACCGCGACACGGACTTCGACCTCACGCGCGAGGCCACGTGGAACGAGTCGGACCTCGTCCAGGACCTCGGGCTCGACACCATGTTCGCCGCGATGTCGGGGGACGACCCGTTCCTGCTCGAAGTCTCGCGTCGTGCGCTGATGGACGGACTGACCAATCCCGAAGCGATTGCCTATCGGCAGGAGGCGTTGCGGGATTTCCTCGCCCAACCCGCCCTTCTCGCCGACCTCTACGCCATCGTGGACCCGTCGACGATCGGCAAGCCGGAGCTATACGTCAACCGCTTCGTCCACTCGCCCGAGAACACGCTGCATCGGTCGAAGATGGAGCTCAAGAGGTACGTCGCCATGCTTCCCCGGCTGCGTGCCCTAGCCGAGGATCACGCGCACGACGTTCAGTCGGAAGCGCTCACCCGGTTCTTCGACATGCTCATCACCGAGCTCAACGACGACTACCTGGCGGACGTCGAATGGTACCTGGATCTCATCGACTCTCAGTTCGATGTGCACATGAGCGCAAGCTTCGGGCCGCGCCTGAACAGCGACAACCTCATCCTTCACTACCCTGCGGTCGAAACCCGCCGGTGGTGGGAGTTCCTCATCGTCTGGAAGCCCAAGTACTTGACTCGAAAGCTCCGGTGGGCGGACACGCGTGGGCGCCGGGAGCTGGAGGAACTGCGCTCTCGGGGCCTCGATCTGATCGCGCACATCGTCGCGGAGTCGGCCGAATTCCTTCACGACTTCCTTGCCATTCTGCGTGCCGAACTGGGTTTTTATGTTGCGTGCGTCAACCTGCACGAACGACTCCTCGCCAAGGGCGGCTCCACCTGCTTCCCGGTTCCTGGAGGCAAGAGGCCCACCCTCGTCTTCGAGGAGCTCTACGACCCTTGCCTGCTGCTCACTACGGACGGGTCCGTCATCGGCAATAGCCTGAAGTCCCGCGATGCCCGCCTCATCGTTGTCACGGGGGCCAACCATGGGGGCAAGTCGACATTCCTGCGCTCCCTCGGGGTGTCCCAGCTCATGTTCCAGGCGGGCATGTTCGCACCCGCCCGCGCTCTCCAGATGAATCCGGCGCAGGGTCTCTTCACCCATTTCCGGCGTGAGGAAGACCCCACGATGACCTCGGGCAAACTCGAAGAGGATCTTGTCCGGATGGACGCGATCGTGAATCACGTGACTCCCGGCTCCCTCGTCCTGTGCAACGAGTCCTTCGCCGCGACGAACGAGAGCGAGGGGTCTTTTCTTTCCCGCGAGATCGTCCTGTCGTTGCTCGAGTCGGGCGTGCGTGTCTTCTTCGTTACGCATATGTACGAGTTCGCGCACGGGCTTCATGCCGACGACCTGCCCGGGGCGATCTTCCTTCGAGCGCCGCGATCCGACGATGGAACGCGTTCCTTCCGATTGGTCGCGGGAGAGCCCCCGCCCAGGAGTTATGGCATAGACGTGTTCGACCGCGTTTTGGGGCCCGTGCTGAACGAAGCCTAAACGCGGACGGCCTCCCCGAGGTGTGGGGATGGGATTCGTCCAGTTCATGAGTTCGACCGCCGGTCGGTGGGCCCGCGGTATCGCTGGAGTGGCGTCGATCGCGCTCGAGGTGGCGCTCGGCGGTGCCTGGTGGATCGGAGCGGGTGTCGGGGTGGTGTTTATCGCCGTCGGCGTCTTCGACGTATGCCAGTTCGCCCCGCTGTGCAAGCAGCCGTTCTCGGGAAAGGCCGTTCGCGCCCAGAAGCGCTAGCTGCGCCGAGGACCCAGGGACGAAGGGCTCAGGGACGAAGGTCCGACCTCGGGCCCCCCCGAGGCGCCTAGGGTTCAGGTAAGGGCAGGCTTACGAAACCCGGTGTTTCGGGAGCCGTCCGCGGCGACACCGTCGCACCTGTCCCACGACCGCATCGGAGGTACCCGTGTCCCTGTCCGTCAAGAGAGCCACCGCCGTCCTGGGCGCCGCCCTGCTGGCCGCCGTGCTCGCGGGCTGCAGCACGGCCGAGCCGTCCGCCTCGCCCTCGCCGAGCGTCTCCATCGAGCCGATTACCGTCACCATCGCTTCGCTTAAGGGCCCGACGACCATGGGGATCGTCCACCTGATGGACGAGGCAGCCGCCGGCGAGACCGTCCTGGACTATCAGGTCACCGTTCACGGGAGCCCGGACGCGATCGTGCCCGACATCGCCCAGGGTGCCGTCGACATCGCCCTCGTCCCGTCGAACCTCGCCGCCGTCCTCTACAACCGGACGGAGGGCACCGACGCGGCCATCCAGGTCCTCGCCATCAACACCCTCGGCGTCATCTACGTCGTCGAGAACGGCGACACCGTCACCAGCATGGCCGACCTCGAGGGCCGCACCGTCTACAGCGCGGGCAAGGGGGCGTCGCCCGAGTACACGCTCAACTACCTGCTCACCCAGAACGGGCTGGAGCCCGGGGTCGACGTCGACGTGGAATACCTGAGCGAACACTCCGAGGTCGCCGCCAGGCTCGCCTCCGAACCCGGATCCCTGGGCGTGCTGCCCCAGCCCTTCGTCACGATCGTGGAATCCCAGAACCCCGACACCCGGACCGCCCTCGACTTCACCGAGGAATGGGCGGCCGTGTCGACCGACTCGCAACTCGTGACCGGGGTCGTCGTCGTGCGGGCGGCCTTCGCCAACGAGCACCCCGACGCCATCGCGGCCTTCCTCGCGGACTACGAGGAATCGACGGACTTCACGAACGAGCACCCAGACCTGGCCGCGCCCCTCATCGTCGACGCCGGCATCGTGCCGAGCGTCGAGATCGCCGAAACGGCCATCCCCGCGTGCTACATCACCTTCATCGACGGCGCGGACCTGCGTACCATTCTTGATGGATACCTAACGGTCCTGTACGACGCGGACCCCGCCTCGGTCGGAGGGAGCCTGCCCGGCGATGACTTCTACTACGGAGGCTAAGGGGGCGACCGAACGCACGGCCGCCTCAACCTGGCGGCGGGTTCTCCGCCTGGCGCTCGTCGCCGCCTTCTGGATCGCCGTCTGGCAGGTCATCGCCTGGGCCGTCGGGCGGGATTTCATCCTCGCCTCGCCCGTCGACGTGGTCGTCAGGCTGGGGGAACTCGTCCGGGAGTGGGACTTCTGGGCGACCGTCGGCCTGTCGCTGTTCCGCATCGCCCTGGGATTTGTCCTGGCCGCGATCGTCGGTTCGCTCCTGGCCGCCCTAGCGGGGGCCTACCGGGTGGTAAGGGCCCTCATATCGCCGCTCATATCGGCGATCCGGAGCATCCCGGTCGTGAGTTTCATCATCCTCGTGCTGCTCTGGGCCGACGCGAGCCTCCTCGCGACCATCACGTCGTTCCTCATCGTGCTGCCGATCGTGTACGGGAACGTGCACGAGGGAATCCGCCAGAGGAACCGCAAGATGCTCGAATTCGCCGCCGTGTTCCGCGTGCCGTGGCGGCGCAGGATCCTCGCCATCGACGTGCCTTCCGTGCTGCCCTACTTCGTGGCCGCGTGCCGGACCGGGGTCGGGCTCGCGTGGAAGAGCGGGGTCGCCGCCGAGGTCATCGGCGTCGTCGACGGGAGCATCGGCGAGAAGCTGTACCGGGCGAAGGTCTTCCTCGAGTCGGCCGACCTGTTCGCCTGGACGATCGTCATCGTGGTGTTGAGCATGGTCTGTGAGGCGATCGTGCTCCGAGCTTTGAGGCGAGCCCCGGGGGGTGCCCCGTGAGCGCGCGGGGGGCGGGGGAGAGGGATGCGGTCGCGCTGCGTCGTGTGACCCGACGTTACGACGACCTGCTCGTCCTCGACCGGTTCGACCTCGAACTCGACGAGGAAGCCGTCACCGTGGTCATGGGAGAGAACGGGTCCGGCAAGACCACCATCGCCCGCCTCGTCCTCGGGCTCGACGCCCCGGACGACGGGACGGTCGAGGGGATCGACGGTCGGCGGCTCTCCGCGGTCTTCCAGGAGAACCGGCTATGCGATCACCTGTCGGCCATGGACAACGTCAGGCTGGTCCTCGGCCACACCGACCATGATGTGGTGGTGGAGCACCTGAGGAGCGCGGGCCTCGCCGGTGAGACCCTCGACCGGCCCGTGCGGACCCTGTCCGGCGGCCAGCGCCGGCGGGTCGCGATAGTCCGGGCGCTCGCGGGAGACGCCGACCTCGTGGTCATGGACGAACCGTTCAGCGGGATCGATGCGGGATCGAAGGCCCGCCTGATGAAATACGTGCGGGAGCGGCTCGAGGGCCGTACGGCGTTGCTGATCACCCACGACTCCACAGAGGCCAAGCGTTTCGGGGCGCGAGTAGTGAAACTCGGTCGGGCAGCCAAGCCCCGTCGGGCGACTAAGCCCCGTCGCTAGGGGCTTCCCCCCTCGTTCGATCCGGGGGATAGGATGCGAGAGTGTCACTGGGGTGGCACATCCGCGTCCAACACGAAGGAGTGTCAGATGAGCAGACTTGCAGCATTCGGTGTCATCGGGGGCGGGCTGATCGTCGTCGCGGCATTCTTGACGGGGACCGGCGTCGAGTTCGCCGGCGACGCACTCGGGAACACCAAACCGTTGGTCCTCTTCTGCGCGGGCCTCGCGGTGATCCTGTTCTCGCTGGTGGGATTGACAGACCTTGCAGCCTATTCCGCCGGCGCGGCCACGGGGCTCTTCCTCGTGGACGTGGTCGACCTGGTTCGCGCCGAGGACTTCGAGTTCACGGTCAAGATCATCGTCCTGCTGGTCGGCGTCGTTCTCGCCCTCATGTCGACCATTCCCATCAAGAAGGGGAGGGAGAAGATGGCGAAAGCCTGATTTTCTCGAATACCGGTACGGGCGGGGATCCCATCTTGGTGGGGTCCCCGTTTGGTTCTCCTAAGACCCTACGGCTCGTCCGTTGTGGTCCCGAAGACGATCTCGTCCCATTTGGGCATGGGGGCCCGGCCCGCCCGACCTCCCCGCCTCGTGCGAGGCCTGCCGGGTGACGCACCTCCGGCGGCGAACCCCACCTCCGCCTCCCGAATCTGGGGTCCAAAGCCTTCGAATTCGTCCTCATCCTCTTCCTCGGAAGTCTCCTGGACGGCTTCTCGTACCCCCCGCTTGGCCTTGAGGCGGTCTAGGAGGTCGCCGGCCTCCTCGGGGTCCTCCGTCGGATCCGCCGCTTCCGAGGGCTCGGGCGCCGCGCCGGATTCGGGTGGGGCCGCGGGACTCGGGACCGCGGGATTCGGGGCGACCGGCCGGCCGACCGCGGCCAGGTGCCGGGGGGTCGACGGGGCGGTCGGGACGTCGGTCTCCGTCAGCGAGCGGGATTCGGCGTCCTCCGCGAGGACGGTCCGGAGCTGATGGTCGAACGTCCAGACGGCCTGGACCGTGGTTCCCCCCTTCTCGTAGGCGAGGGCAACCCGCCACAACTCGCCCGCCGGCCGCCAGGCGTCCCAGGTGATCGAGGCTCCGGGGACACCGCGGCTGGCCAGGCGGTCCATGACGAGGTCCCCGAGGATGGGGGAGCCCGGCTCCCGTCGCACCGGGGCGGCACGCGCGAGTTCGGCGATGAAGGCCCGCTCGGCGAGGATCGGCCCCTCGTACCGGCGGATGCCCTCGACCGGGACCCCGGACAATTCCGACAGCCTCTCCGCAGTGAAGCCCGCCCGGAGCCGACGCTGGATCTCCCGGGGGGGCAGGGTGGGAACCCGGGTGCCGTCGGCGGCCTCGACGTGGGTCACCAGGGCGCGCAGTTCGTCCGTCATGGGAAGGGAGAACCGCTCACCGTCGGAGGCTTCGACGACGAGGTCGCGGCCACCGTCACCCGGACCCACGAGCTTCACGTGCGTCATGAGCACAGGTTCCCATGGGAAGGGCGGCCGACTCGTGAGCCACGCCCTGTCGTGGTGAGGTGTGATCGGAGTAGGGCACGATGGACCCATGACGAACAGCCCGCTCGACCTCCTCGACGTGGCTCGGACGCTCGCGACCGAGACCGGGAGGATGGTCGTCGAGGCCCGTGAGGGGGCCGTCGACGTCCTGTCGACCAAGACCAGCCCCATCGACGTCGTCACCGAGGTCGACCTCCGGGCCGAACGCCACCTCCGGAGCCGGATCGCCGAGATGAGGCCCGACGACGGCGTCCTCGGCGAGGAGGGCCAGGACACGCCAGGCACCTCGGGTGTGACCTGGGTGCTCGACCCCATCGACGGCACGGTCAACTTCCTCTACGGCTTGCCGTCCTATTCCGTGTCCGTCGCCGCCGTCACCGGGCCCCCCACCCCGGAGGAGTGGACCATCGTCGCCGGGGCCGTCTACGAGGGCGGTACCCGATCGCTCTGGTCGGCCGCCGTCGGCGAGGGGGCCTGGCTCGACGGCGAACCCCTTCGCCGCCCGCCCGGCCCCGGCCCGGCCCTGTCTACGACCCTCCTGGGCACCGGGTTCCAGTACATCGCCGAGCGTCGAGCCCTTCAGGGGGCCCTGGTGACGACGATGCTGTCGCAGGTGCGCGATATCCGCCGTCTCGGCAGTTGCGCCGTCGATATCTGCTACGTCGCCGCCGGCCGGCTGGACGCCTATTACGAGCACGGCTTGAGTCCCTGGGACTTCCCGGCGGCCGCCCTCGTCGCCCGGGAGGCCGGCATCAAGGTCGAGGGAATCGACGGAGACCCTCCGAACACCACCATCGCCATCGCCGCCCCTCCCGGCACTTTCGAGGCCCTGCACGACGCCCTGAAGGAGGCCGGGGCCGCCCACCTCTGGGACACGCCCTAGCCTCGAGTTTGATTTTTCACTTTTTTAGGGCACAATGCCTGAGCCTGTGGGAACATATTGAGTCCCGTGGGCATTGAACTGTGGGAATTCTTGACAAAGGAGGACAGGGCCAGATGGCAACCGACTACGACGCCCCGCGCAAGACCGACGACGAGATCGCGGCGGATTCCATCGAGGAGTTGAAGAACCGTCGATCCGACAAGTCGTCGGGTGTCGTGGATCAGGACGAGACCGAGGCGGCCGAGGGATTCGAGCTCCCCGGTGCCGACCTGTCGGGTGAGGAGCTTTCCGTCCGCGTGCTGCCGGCGCAGCAGGACGAGTTCACCTGCTCGATCTGCTGCCTGGTCCACCACCGGAGCCAACTGGCCGCCTGGAAGAAGAACCAGCCCGTCTGCGCGGACTGCGCCTAGGCTGCCCGGCGTCGTGAACCCCGTCGAGGTCCTGGTCTCCACCACCGAGCCGGGTGTCCCTCTTCCGTCGTACTCCCACGCGGGGGATGCCGGGGCGGATATCACGACCCGCGTGGACATCGTCCTCGCCCCCGGCGAGCGGGCGACGGTCCCCACCGGACTCAAGATCGCCCTACCTGCCGGATACGTCGCCCTCGTTCACCCGCGATCCGGGCTGGCGTCCCGGACCGGTCTCACGATCGTCAATGCCCCTGGTACGGTCGATGCGGGATACAGGGGCGAGATTTCGGTCGCGCTCCTGAACACGGACCCGACAAACGAGATTAGGCTCGCCAAGGGGGATCGCATCGCCCAACTGGTCATCCAGAGGGTGGAGGAGGCGAGGTTCGTCGAGGTGGAGAGCCTTCCAGGTTCGCATCGGGGCGAGGGGGGATTCGGATCGACCGGAGGAGCGACGACGTGAGCGACACCCAGGACGGCGGCACGGGGAAGGTCAAGCCGACGGCGAAGAAGCCCGCGACGGCGAAGAAGCCAGCCGCCAAGAACGTCAAGAAGAGGCCCACAGTCGAGAAGCCGGAGATGACCAAGCCCGTCGCGAAGAAGCCGGCGGCCAAGAAGACCGCCGCGGCCAGGAAGCCCGCCGCCAAGAAGCCCGCCGAAGGCCCGCCGGTCCCTCCGCTCCCCACGCTCGGCCGCGCCGACGGGCCCTGGTCATTCGCCGACGCCCCCGCCGACCAGCCCTTCGTCTCCTTCGGTCCCCTCAAGGTTCCGGCCTTCCCGACCCTTCACGCCAACCTCCAGATCGATGCGAAGACCAAGACCCCCGGAGGCCTGCTCGTCGGCATGGAGGGCGGGAGCATCCAACTGCAGGTGTTCGCCGCCCCGCGTGGGGGCGGCATGTGGGGCGACCTCAGGCGTGCCATGGCCAGGAGGGTCATCATGGGGAAGGGAACGGCTCAGGCGATCGAAGGCGAATTCGGTCCGGAACTCATCGTCAACCGGCCGATCCCCGTCCGGGGAAGGATGGTCGGGAACCTCACCAGCCGATGTGTGGCCCTCGAGGGGGACCGCTGGCTCCTCCGGGCGGTCGTCGGGGGCCGTGATCCCCTGGCGGACGAGTGCGTGGCCAAGGTGAACGACTTCCTTTCGCGGTGCGCGGTCGATCGGGGCGAGGAGCCGCTCACCCCCGGCACGATCTTGCCGCTCGCCTTCCCGGAAGGCGGAACCCCCGTCGAGGTCGCGGAGGCTTCGGCGGAAGCGCCCCTCGAAGGGGACCAGGCGTGACGCAATCCGGCTGGAGGGCGGTCGGGGCCGAGGAGTTCTCCGTCCGCGAGTCGGTCGGAGGGGTGCGGGGGCTCCTCGAATCCAGCGCCCCCGGGGTCGTCTTCGTCGTCGCCTACCTCATCTGGGAGGGCTACAAGATCCCGACCACCGCGGCCCTCGCCACCGTCGTCCTCATGGTCATCGCCCGACTCGTCGGCCGCCAGCCCGTCATCCACGCCCTCGGGGGCGTGTTCGGCGTCGGCCTCGGGGCGATCTGGGCTTGGCGTTTCGCCGACCCGGGCGAGTACTTCGTCCCCGGGTTTTGGATCAACGGGGCGACGTTCGCCGGGTTGGTGATGACGATCGTCGTGGGGTGGCCCGCGGTCGGGGTCGTCGTCGCCGTCGTTCGCGGGGCCCCGATGGAATGGCGCCGTGACGTACGCCTCAGGCGCCGGTTCGCCGTCGCGACTTGGATCATGGCCGGGCTCTTCGCCCTCAAGCTCGTGGTCCAGCTTCCCCTCTACTGGGCCGACGAGGTGGCCGCCCTCGGGGTCGCCAAGCTCGCCATGGGGATCCCCCTATTCGTCCTGACCGCCTGGGGGATCTGGCTCATGGTGCGCGGCGAGAGGCTCCCGGGGCACGATCCGGAGGGGTGATGGAGAGCCTCCGCCTGACCGTCGGAGCCGTCGCCCACGGGGGTCATTGCGTGGCCCGGCACGACGGCAGGGTCGTCTTCGTCCGGCACGCGCTTCCCGGCGAGGTGGTCGACGCCGTCGTCACGGACGGGCGGGAGGGGGACCGGTTCTGGCGTGCCGACGCCGTAACGATCCATGAGCCGTCCCCCGACCGGGTTCCGAGCGTGTGGCCAGACGCCGAGACGACCATCGACGACGGTCGGCTCGTGCGCGGGGTCGGGGGAGGGGAACTCGCGCACGTCGCGCTCCCGGCCCAGCGGGGGTGGAAGGCGGCGGTGCTCAAGGAGGCTTTCGAGCGGTTCGCGGGGGAGGACTTCCGGGGTGAGGTGCGTCCGGCTCCGGGGGACGACGAGCGGGGTGGGCTTCGGTATCGGACCCGGGTGGGGGCGGTTTCGGGCGACGACGGTAGGGCCGCCATGCGCGCTCACCGGAGTCACGACCTGAGGACGCTCGAATCGATGCCGCTGGCCACCCTCCCCGCCGAGGAGACCCTTCTCGAGGGCCGATTCCCGCCCGGGGTCCGGGTTCTCGTCGTCGACCCGTCCGGGGAGGACGGGGTTGGGGTATTCGTCGACGGGGCTCCCTGGCGTAAGGGGGCGGCCGATCGCCGGCCGAACGCCCGGACACACGTGAAGGAGGTTGTGCGGGCCGGGGGTAAAGAGCATCGCTGCCGGGTCGCGGCCACGGGCTTCTGGCAGGTGCATCTCGAGGCCCCCGCCGTCCTCGCCGGGGAGGTCCTCGCCCGATGCGAGGGGGCCTCCCGCGTCCTCGACCTATACGCAGGCGCGGGGCTCTTCACCCTTCCCCTCGCCGCGTCCGGCCGCGAGGTGACGTCGGTCGAGGCGGCTCGGGACGCCGTCCGCGACGCCCGCCGGAACCTTCACGACCACCCGTCCGCGACCGTCGTCCACGGAGACGTCCGGGTCACCCTCCGTTCCGGCCCCGGCCGCTTCGACGCTGTCGTCCTCGATCCGCCTCGATCGGGCGCGGGCGCCGCGACGCTCGACGCTCTGGCTGCGCTTCAAGCCCCGGTCGTCGTATACGTCGCCTGCGACCCCGTCGCCCTGGCCCGCGACGTCGCGATCATGCGCAACCTCGGATACGACCTGGGCGATGCGACGGCCTGGGATCTGTTCCCCATGACCCACCATGTCGAGACCATCGCGACATTCCGGCGGCGTTAGGGTCGGCGGAATGAGGCACGTCCGGGCGGCCGCTCTGGCCGCGAGCGTCGGCTACGTCCTCTTCTACTTCTCCGAGCTCTTGTTCTGGGCGAGGCCGCGAGCCGAGGATTCTTCCGTCCAATGGCTCTGGGTGTGGTTGACCTACTCCCTCGCCGCATACGTCGCCCTATGGCTCGCCTGGCGCTTCTCCGTACGCTCCTGGTGGGCGATGTTCCTCGTAGGGGCCGCCTACGGGTTCACGATCGAGGGCGTGATCGTCGCGACGATGTACGAGGCCCCGCCCCTGTCGATATCCTTCACGCCGCTCGCCTGGCATGCCCTCGTCAGCGTCATGGTCGGGTGGTGGGCGATCGATCGGGCAGTCCGGCGGGGGAGGACGCTGCCCTTCGTCTGGATCGGCCTGGTCGGTGGGTTGGCGTACGGCGTATGGGCCATCAACTGGTGGGTCGAGGAGGGCGACCAGGTTCCGGTCGGGTCGTTCGCCGCCTACTCGTTCGCCCCCGCCGTCCTCCTCATCGGGGCCTATCTTGTGTCGGCCCGCTTGATGGGGGAGGGTTTCTCCCCAACCCGGCCGGTCACCGGGGTCGTGGTCTCCCTTCTCGCGGTCCAGTACGTCGTGACGGGACTGTTCGTGACGTGGCTGGCGCTTGTCGTGCTGCCCCCACTCGCGTGGCTGATCTGGTGGGCGCTGTCCCGTTCCGCGTCGGCGACAGGTCATGGACTCCCGGCGGGTCCCTATCGGATCGCGTTCCCCACGAGGATTCGGCAGCTGGCGTGGTTCCTCGCCCTACCGGCGGTCGCGGTCGCCGTCTACGCGGCGGCCTACGGGGCGGGTGTCGAGGCGGCGACCAACCAGGCGTTCTACGCGATCCTCATGCCCGCGGGTTTCGTGGCGTACGGATTCGCGATCGCCCGGGCCGTGAAGGCGGCTCGTGCAGGCGTGCGAGAAGCCCTAGTGGGCAGGGAAGCCGGGTAGTCCCGGAGCCCGGCGAGGTCCGCGGGGACGATCCGGCTGACGACCCCGTTACTTGGATCCGGTCTTCGACCCGGCCTTCTTGGTTCCGGCCTTGGCAGTCTTGGCTGGGGCCTTGGCGTCGGCCTTCGGAGCCTTGGCCCGGAGCCCGGCGACGATGTCCTTGATCCGTTCCTTGGTGAGCGCCCCGAGGGCTTCGTGATCGACCAGGGCCGCGGGGGCATGGTCGCACATGCCGATGCAGTTCGCCCACTTGAGGGTGATCGTGCCGTCCTCGGTGGTCTCGCCCATCTTGATGCCGAGCTCCTTCTGGAGGGCCTTGGCGATGTCCGTAGCACCCGCCATGGCGCAGCTCAGCGTGCGGCAGAGGTAGATGACGTGTTCGCCCGTGGGTTGGATCCCGAGGAAGTGGTAGAACGTCGCGACTCCCTGAACCTCGATGACGGGCACCCGGAGCCGGTCCGCGACCACCTGCATGGCGAGGTCGCTGATGTAGTTGTGCTTCTCCTTGAGGTCCTGGAGCACGGGGATGAGGGCGTCGCGGCCCCGGCCATGCGTCTTGAGCAGGGAGTCGATCTCCCGGCTTAGGGCCTTGTGCTCGGGGGCAAGCGCGGTCGGAACGGACAGCATTACGACTCCTTCTTGTTCTTCTTGGAACGGTTACCGGCGTCGATGAACGTGCCCCGGTCGGTGTACTCGGTGTGGAGCAGGTGGTGGCTCGTGTGGCCGAGGGGCCCGTCCGTCAGGAACTCGTCGTAGATCCTCAGGACGGCGGGGTTCTCGTGGCTTTTCCTGGCCCGGCCTTGCTCGCCGTAGGCGGCATCTTCGTTGTAGATGGCCTGGGCGCGGGCCTGGCGGATCTCGGCGTTCGTCGGGATCGGCTGTCCGCCGCCGCCGAGGCATCCGCCCGGGCAGGCCATGAACTCGATGAAGTGGCACTCGCTGAACTTGCCGCCGGCCTTGATATCCTCCATGACCTTCTCGGCGTTGATGGTGCCGTGGACGACCGCCACCTTGAGGGTCGCGCCCTTGAGCCACTCCCAGTCGGGGACGAGGTGGGCGAGGAGCGCCGGCACCGGGCCGACCTCGTCGGGTACCGTGACTTCGGCATAGCGAATGTTGTCGAATCCGCGGACGGGAATGATGTTCGCGTGGTCGAAGAAGTCTTCGACCTTCTTGCCGGTGACGAGTTCGAGGACCGTGCGGAGCGCGGCCTCCATGACCCCTCCGGTAGAGCCGAAGATAACCCCGGAACCGGACGCGGTACCGAACGGGTCGTCGAAGTCGCTCTGGGGAAGGCTGGCGAGGTCGCTGATGCCGTACTCGCGGATCATCTTGGCGAGCTCGCGGGTCGTGAGCGAATAGTCCACGTCGGCGAAGCCGCTGTCCGTCATCTCCGGGCGAGAGGTCTCGAACTTCTTCGCGGAGCACGGCATGAGGGAGACGGAGACGATGTCCGCCGGGCTGATGTCGTTCTTCTTCGCGTACCAGGTCTTGATGAGGGCCCCGAACATCTGCTGGGGGCTCTTGCACGAGGACAGGTTCGGCAGGTACTCGGGGTACTGGTGCTCGATGTACTTGATCCATCCCGGGCTGCACGAGGTGAATTGCGGAACCGGCTGGCTGGAGTCGCCCAGCACGAGGTTCTTGTACAGCCGCATGAGCAGTTCGGTGCCTTCCTCGATGATGGTGAGGTCGGCAGAGAAGTTCGTGTCGAAGACCTTGTCGAATCCGATCCGGCGGAGCGCGGTGTTCATCTCCCAGGTCAGCGGGGTCCCGGGCTCCTTGTCGAACTCCTCGCCGATGGCGGCGCGAGGCGCCGGGGCGGTCTGGATGACGACGTGCTTGCTGGGGTCCTTGATCGCGGTCCACACCTGGTCGGTGTAGTCGACGGCGGTGAGGGCTCCGGTGGGGCAGCGGTTGATGCACTGGCCGCAGTTGATGCAGTTGACCTCGGTGAGCGGCAGGTCGAGGTAGGTCGAGACAGCCGTCTTGTCGCCGCGGCCGACGACGCCGATGGCGCCGACGCCCTGGAGTTCGGCGCAGGTGCGGACGCAGCGGAGGCACTGGATGCACTTGTCCATGTCCCGGACGATCGAGGGTCCGAGGTTGTCCAGGCAGGAGGTCGGCTTGGTCTTGTGGCCGAATCGGACGTAGTCGCAGCCGTAGTTGGCGGCCAGGTCCTGGAGTTCGCAGTTTCCGTTCCTGACGCAGGTGCGGCAGCTGCCATAGTGCTCGCTGAGCATGAGGTCGAGGACGTCCCGCCGCGCCTGGTGGATACGGGGGCTCTGGGTCTCGATCTCGACTTGCTCGGTCAGGGGGAAGGCGCAGCTCGCCTGGAGGTTGCGCTGGCCTTCGACCTCGACGACGCACATGCGGCAGACGCCGGCGTCGGGCAGGTCGGGGTGGTGGCACAGGGTTGGGATGTCGATCCCCAGCCGGCGGGCGGCCTCGAGGATGCTGGTGCCCTTGGGGACCTGGATCTCCAGGCCGTCAATGGTCACCGTCACGGTCTCGGTGGAAACCTCGGTCGTCATCTCTGGGCTCTCCTTATTTCTGCCGGTCGGCCGCAACCGCGGCGCATTCGAGGATCTC
>CAYTLH010000039.1:0-4292 GCA_964438525.1 uncultured Demequinaceae bacterium
TCGTCCCCGACAACCTCTTGTGCCGGTCGACCCCCGACCGTCGCGTGCGAGATGTCCGGATACTGCAGGGCCGAGTGGTTCCCCCAGACGATCACTCCCGTGATGTCTCCGACCGCCGCCCCCGTCTTGGCGGCGAGCTGCGAAACGGCTCGGTTGTGGTCGAGGCGCGTCATGGCGTTGAAGCGATCGGCCGGAACGTCGGAGGCGTGGGCCGAGGCGATCAGGGCGTTGGTGTTCGCCGGGTTTCCGACGACGAGCACCCTGACGTCGGAGGCGGCGCCGTCGTTGATGGCCCTCCCCTGGGGGGCGAAGATGCCGCCGTTCGCCTCGAGCAGGTCGCCCCTTTCCATGCCCGCGCCCCGGGGCTTCGCCCCGACGAGGAGGGCGAGGCTCGCCCCCTCGAAAGCCGGGACGGGATCGTCGTACACGTCGATGCCCCGGAGCAGGGGGAAGGCGCAGTCGGCCAGCTCCATGGCCGTCCCTTCCGCCGCCCGTACCGCCGCCGGGATCTCCAGAAGCCTCAGGCTGACCGGGGTATCCGGCCCGAGCATCTGCCCGGACGCCACCCGAAAGAGCAGGGCGTATCCGATCTGACCGGCCGCCCCGGTGACGGTGACGGTGACCGGTTTCCGGTCCTTCGCTCCGCTCACGCGAGCCTCGCCTCAAGGCCCTCGGCGAGCGCCGCCATGAACTCTTCGGTCGTGAGATAGCCCTGGTCGGGGCCGATCAAGAGGGCGAGGTCCTTGGTCATCCTCCCCGACTCGACGGTCGAGACGCAAACCTCCTCCAGGGCCTCCGCGAATCCGACGACCTCCGGCGTGCCGTCGAGGTTGCCGCGGTGCTTGAGACCCCCGGTCCAGGCGTAAATCGAGGCGATGGGGTTGGTCGATGTCGGCTTTCCCGCCTGGTGCTGCCGGTAGTGCCGGGTGACGGTCCCGTGCGCGGCCTCGGCCTCGACGGTTCTGCCATCCGGCGTCATCAACACGCTCGTCATCAACCCAAGCGAACCAAAGCCCTGCGCGATGGTGTCCGACTGGACGTCGCCGTCGTAGTTCTTGCACGCCCACACGTATCCGCCCTCCCATTTGAGGGCGGCGGCCACCATGTCGTCGATGAGCCGGTGCTCGTACGTCAGGCCGGCCTTCTCGTATTCAGCCTTGAACTCGCGGTCGAAGACGTCCTGGAAAATGTCCTTGAAGGCGCCGTCATACGCCTTGAGGATGGTGTTCTTCGTCGACAGGTAGACGGGATAGTGGCGCTCGAGCCCGTACCTAAAGGATGCCCGCGCGAAGTCGGCGATGGACTCGTTGAAGTTGTACATCCCCATCACGACCCCCCCGCCCTCGGGCATGGTCACGATCTCCATCTCCATGGGCTCCGAACCATCCTCCGGGGTGAAGGTCAGGGTGACCGTCCCGGCTCCTTCGATCTTCGCGTCCGTCGCCTTGTACTGGTCCCCGTGGGCGTGACGGCCGATGACGATGGGCTTGGTCCAACTGGGGACGAGGCGGGGAACGTTCGAGATGATGATCGGCTCGCGGAATACGACCCCCCCGAGGATGTTCCTGATGGTCCCGTTCGGCGACCTCCACATCCTCTTGAGCCCGAACTCCTCGACGCGGGCCTCATCCGGGGTGATGGTCGCGCATTTCACCCCGACCCCGTGTTTGAGTATCGCGTGAGCCGCGTCGACGGTCACCTGGTCGTTCGTCGCGTCCCTGTTCCCGATGGAAAGGTCGTAGTGCTCGAGCTTGACGTCCAGGTGGGGCAGGATCAACGTGTCCCGGATTTTCTGCCAGATGATGTGGGTCATCTCGTCCCCATCGAGTTCGACGACGGTTCCGGAGACTGTGGTCTTCGACATGCTTCCCCTTTCGGACTCGACCGATCCGGCGGTCGCGCCGGTATAAGGCTAGCCGGTTCCCCGACACCCCCAACCGGCCTTTGGGCCCACTCCCCTCCCCTCCGCCGCAACCGTGGCAGGATGGGCCGGGGAGCGACCGTCGCTTCCCTGACAGATCGGATCGACATGGCACAGAAAAAGTCTCCGCCCCCGGCGGAGGAGTTCGAGGTCGACCTCGACGCCGACGCCTGGGCCGCCGAGGAGGCCGGAGCCCCCAGTTTGGCCTCACGGCTGTCCGCGGAGTTCATCGGCACCTTCATCTTCGTATTCGTCGGCCTGGGGGCGGCCCTCTTCGGCTTGCTCCTATCAACGGCGAACGGCCTTGGCCAGGCGGCGGATGTGGGGGGGCTCGCCGAACACATCTCCCAGTGGAACTACGCCACGGCCTTGACGAACGCCCTCGTCTGGGGCGTGACCCTACTTGCACTGTTCGTCGCCTTCGGGAGGCTGTCCGGAGCACACTTCAATCCGGCCGTCACGCTTGGGGCTTGGATCGCAGGACGCTTTACCGGCCGAGACGTGGCACCGTACATCCTGGTCCAAACCATCGGTGCCGTCGGCGGGGCCAGTCTGGTGGCCTGGCTCGCGAAAGGCTTTCCCCTCCTCGACCAGACGAGCAGCCTATACGAGGATGCCCCGACCCTTCTGGCGCCTCAGGTGGGGGACACCATGTCATGGATCGCCATCGGCGTGGGGGAGCATTCCCCGGCCGGCGTGGGTCTCCGTTACGGCCTCGTCGTCGAGTTCGTCGCGGTCGCCCTCCTGGTGGGGGTCTTCCTCGCGGCCACCTCGGTCCGCGCTCCTCGCGGTCAAGCCGCCGTTTCGATCGGGCTCGGGTTCGGTGTCCTGGTGCTGCTCACCACGCCCTTCACGGGAGGCGGGCTCAACCCCGTCAGGGTGACAGCGACGGCGGTGTGGGCGAATACGGCCGACGATGGGCTCTGGGGGATCAGAGGCCTCTTCTGGTGGTGGCTCGTGATGCTCATGGCGGGGGCCTTCGTCGGCCTCCTCATACGAGCCTTCGGGCCCGAGGAAGACCTGGAGATCGTCGAGATCATCGAGGTGGACGAGAAGTAGCCCAGCCGCGTCACTTTGCTCCGATGGGGGTCCGGTCCGCTTGACCGGGCCCCCGTCGAGTCCCCGGCCCCGTCGCCTCAACCGTCTCGCGAGGGAGGCCCCTATCCGAACTGACCGGTCCAGGCGAGGAAGGCGAAGGCCAAGGCAAAGACCCCGAGAACGGAGACGTCGACGGCACGCCTGCGGACAGCCAGGGCTGAGCGCTTCCGATAGACCCAGCGAGTCACGGCCATCACAAGGCACAACGCGGCCAACCCCCAAGCCGTGAGTTTGACGCTGAAGGGGACGCTAGCGGCGACCCATGCCACCAAGGCAAGAGGGGGCGTCCACAGGCCGACCGCCCGCCTCAGATCCTGTCCTGTGGCGTCCATCAGTGGAAGAAGTGCCTCGTCCCGGTTAGGTACATCGCAATGCCGGCCCTGGTCGCCGCCTCGATCACTGCCTCATCCCTCACCGACCCCCCCGGCTGGACGACGGCCACGACCCCGGCCTCCGACAGGACCTCGAGCCCATCCGGGAACGGGAAGAAGGCATCGGATGCCGCGACCGATCCCTTCGCCCTCTCCTCCCCGGCCCGAGCGACGGCGAGTCGGCACGAATCCACCCGGTTGACCTGCCCCATCCCGATGCCGACGGAGGCTCCGTCCTTTGCCAACAAGATGGCGTTCGACTTCACCGACCGGCACGCCCTCCACGCAAACTCCAGATCCGCGAGCGTCTTCTCGTCGACGGGATCGCCGGCGACCACCATCCAGGCCTCGGAAACGTCGCCTGGGGCGTCCACCCGATCGGCGTCCATGAGGAGAAATCCCCCGGACACGGCCCTGAAGTCCACCGGGGCGCGGTTGTCCTCGACGATCAGGATCCTCAGGTTCTTCTTGGACGACAGGATCTCGAGCGCCTCCTTCTCGTAGGAGGGCGCCGCGACCACCTCCGTGAAGACGTCGGCAATCTGTCGGGCGGCCGCGGCCGTGAACTCCCCGTTGGCGGCGACCACCCCTCCGTAGGCCGAGGCGGGATCACAGGCGTGGGCCTTCGCGTGAGCGTCGGCGATGTCCTGACCGACGGCAATCCCACAGGGATTGGCATGCTTGATGACGGCCACAGCGGGGGAAACATAGTCGTGGGCCGCCCTCCAGGCGGCGTCGACATCGACGTAGTTGTTGTAGGACATCTCCTTGCCGTGGAGCTGCTCCGCCCGCGCCAAACCGCCCGTTTCCCGATCGTCGACATAGAGCGCCGCCCCCTGATGAGGATTCTCTCCGTAGCGAAGGGTCGCCCGCCTCGTACCGCTCCACGCGACCCACCCCAC
>CAYTLH010000040.1:0-4519 GCA_964438525.1 uncultured Demequinaceae bacterium
CGGCGGCACCACCCCGGACGACCTCGCCCAAGCCCGCATGATCCTCTGGAAGGGCTACTGTTCCGTCCACGCTCGATTCCGGCTCGAAAACGTCGAACGCGTCAGGGCCGAAGTCCCCGACGTCAAGGTCATCGTCCACCCCGAATGCGTCCACGACGTCGTCCTGGCCTCCGACGAGATCGGTTCGACGGAGGGCATCATCAGGACGATCGAGGCCGCACCCGCCGGGAGCGCCTGGGCCATCGGCACCGAACTCAATCTCGTCCGCCGCCTCGCCGACACCCACCCGGATAAGCGAATCCACTTCCTCGACGACACCGTCTGCTTCTGCGCGACCATGAACAAGATCGACCTCCCCCACCTCGTCCTGTCGCTGGAGTCGCTCGTCAGCGGAGACGTGACGAACCGAATCGTCGTGGATGAGGAAACCTCCCGGTGGGCCCGGGTCGCGCTGGACCGGATGCTCGCCCTTCCCTCGGAGACCGCCGCGCGCGATTAGCATGGAAGGCGAGGTGATGGCCCGTGAGCCCTCCCATACTCCGCGAGGCCGCCGTGGCAGGGGCTTTCTATCCCGGCGAGCCCGCCGAGTTGCGCGACATGGTCGACACCCTGCTGGCCGAGGCGCAACCCCCGCCCCCTGACTCCCCCGTTCCCCGCGCGGTGATCGTGCCCCACGCCGGGTACATCTACTCGGGGCCGACGGCGGCCGTCGCCTACGCGCGCGTCGCGGCCGGGCGGAACGCCATCACGCGGGTGGTGATCGTCGGCCCCACCCACCGCGTGCCCGTGCTCGGCGTCGCCCTGCCGGGGGTGGACGCCTTCAGCACCCCGCTCGGGTCGGTTCCGGTGGCGGAGAAGTGGGCCGAGGAGCGCCTGGAGGAGGTCCCCCCCGCGAGCGTGTTCGAAGAAACCCACCGGTGGGAGCATTCGATCGAGGTCCAGATCCCGTTCCTCCAATGCGCGCTCGGAGACATCGAGATCGTGCCCCTGCTCGCCGGAGACGCGACGGGTGACCAGGTCGCCGATGTGCTTGAAGCGCTGGATGGGCCGGAAACTCTCATCGTCATCAGCTCTGACCTGTCGCACTACCTGCCCTACGAGGAGGCCCTCCGGATCGACGCCGCCACGATAGCCAAGATCTCGACGCTCGACGGGCCGCTTGACCACTCAGAAGCCTGCGGCGCCACCCCGATCAACGGCCTGCTGGTCCTTGCCCGCCGACGTGGACTCGTCCCCACATTGCTCGATTCCTGCAACTCGGGCGACACCGCCGGAGACCGCTCCCAGGTGGTCGGATACTGCTCGTTCGCGTTCGACGAGGCGCAAGATGCCTGACACCGTCCCCGACGACGCGGGAAGCCTCCTGCTCCCGACGGCCCGAGCCGCCATCGAACGCGAACTCGGGATACGGGCCGAACCACCGAGCGATCGTCCGGCGTGGGCGATCGCGCCGGGGGCGAGTTTCGTGACCCTGACCGACGACGGCCAGCTGCGGGGCTGCATCGGCTCCCTCGAGGCGACGCGCCCGCTGCTGAACGACGTGTCCATCAACGCGGTCGCCGCCGCGACCCGGGACCCCCGCTTCCCGCCGCTGACCAAGGACGAGTGGGGCGGCGTCTCGATCGAGGTCTCGGTCCTCTCGGCCCCCGTCCCTTTCCCCGCCTCCACCCTGGTCGACGCCTACGCCAAACTGCGCCCCGGCGTCGACGGCGTGATTGTGGAGATGGGCGCGTGGAATCGGGCGACGTTCCTTCCACAGGTGTGGGAGGACCTGCCCGAGCCTGAGGAATTCCTCGCCCACCTGTGGGCGAAGGCCGGGATGCAGCCCGGCACCTGGCACGAGGACATCACCCTGCAGACGTACTCCGTGAGGGCTTGGCACGAGGAACGGTGACCCCGATGGCGGATAAGCCCACGGCCTCGACCGACGCGGAATCCTGGGCCGAAGCCCCCACCGCACGCTGGTGGCACGCCCTCGACGACGGACGGCTCGAATGCGACCTGTGTCCCCGACACTGTCGGCTGAACGCAGGCCAACGCGGGTTCTGCTTCGTGCGCGCGCGGGACGGCGACCGCATGGTGCTCACGACATATGGCCGCAGCTCCGGCTTCGCGGTCGATCCCATCGAGAAGAAACCGCTCGCCCACTTCCACCCGGGCACGGCCGTGCTGTCCTTCGGCACCGCGGGATGCAACCTGAACTGCCGTTTCTGCCAGAACTGGGACATCTCCAAGTCGCGCGAATGGGACCGGCTCGCCGCAACCGCAACGCCCGAGGCGATCGCCCAGGCCGCCGCATCCTCCGGCTGCAACTCCGTGGCGTTCACGTACAACGACCCCGTCATCTTCGCGGAGTACGCGATCGACACCGCGGCCGCATGCCACGAAAGGGGCCTGAAGGCCGTCGCCGTCACGGCGGGCTACATCACGCCCGAGGCCCGGGCCGACTTCTTCGCCCCCATGGACGCCGCGAACATCGACCTCAAGGCCTTCACCGAGGACTTCTACTGGAAACTCACCGGCGCGCACCTCAAGGACGTGCTCGACACCATCGCCTGGGTGCACGCCAACACGGACACGTGGATCGAGTTGACCACCCTCGTCATTCCCGGCCACAACGACGCCCCGGACGAGATCGAGCGGCTGTGCCGGTGGATCCTCTCCGAACTCGGACCCGACGTGCCGCTGCACTTCTCCGCCTTCCATCCCGACTTCAAGATGCTCGACGTTCCGGCCACGCCTCCCGCCACCCTCCACGCCGCCCGGGCCACCGCGCTCGACGCCGGCCTGCACTTCGTCTACACCGGGAATGTGCACGACCCGGGAGGCGAGGTCACCACCTGCCCATCGTGCGGACAGGCACTCATCGAACGGGACTGGTACGAGATCCTCGCCTACCGGCTCACGGCCGAAGGGAACTGCCCGTCGTGCGGCACCGCCGTGCCGGGCCGATTCGGTCCGGCGGTGGGCGAATGGGGACGCTACAGCCTCCCGGTGGCGATCGGCTGACCGGTGGGTCGGTCGGCTCCGGCGTTAGGCTCGGGCCCGCCAACCCAGGTACCCTCGTTGAGGAAACCTCGCAAGGAGCGACACGCCATGGCACAGGAGACGCCCAAACCGACGGGCAAGGGCCGCCCGACCCCTACACGCAGGGAGCGGGAAGCCGCCCGCAAACACCCCATCGTCCTCGACCGCAAGGCCGACCTCAAACGCCGTCGCGCCGAACGTCGGGCTCAACTCGACCGCGAGTACAAGGCGCTGCAGACCGGGGACGAACGGCACATGCCCGCCCAACACGCCGGCGCACCCCGTCGATATGCCCGAGACTTCATCGACTCCCGTCTCACGGTCGCCGAGTTTCTGCTGCCCATCTCCGTCATCGCCCTGCTCGCGATGATGTTCCTGTCCAGTTACCCCGACATCGTGACCATCATGAGCATCACCGTCCTCCTGACCATGATCGCCGGAGGAATCGAGGGAGCCATCCTCATCCGACGCATCAGGAAACGGGCCATCGAGAAGTATGGGGAGGGGAAGATCCCCCGGTTCTATCGGATTTACGCCCTCACGAGGATGCTCCAGGTCCGGAGGCTCCGCATGCCGAAACCCCAGGTCAAGCGCGGGGAGTTCCCGCGATAGGGACCTCGCGCGCGGCCAAGGGAACGAGCCTCGTCGATCCCGACGGGGTCACCACGGGTCCGGACACGAATGAGCCCCGGCGAGTGTTCCGGGGCCCATTCACTTCAAAGGAGAAAACAATGCCGTGTACGTCTGGCAGGAGCGTACGCAGATAGAACGCCCGATCGGGCTGAAACGTTCCCGACTGCAGTCTTGGGTCAGGCGGCGTTCAGGCGTTCCGGGTCAAGGCGGCGTTCAGCCGTCCCGGCCAGGCCGGACCCTCGTAGACGAGGGCCGTGTACCCCTGGAGGAGGGTGGCGCCGGCGTCAAGCATGGCCCGGGCGTCTTCGACCGACGTGATCCCCCCCATACCGATGATGACCGGCTTCGGCCCGAGGGCCTTCCTGAGACGGCCGACGACCTCCAAAGCCCGGGGAAAGAGCGGAGCGCCGGAGAGCCCCCCGGGGCCGAGGTCATGGGAGATCGTGGTATTCGTCGCCTCCATCCCGTCGAGGCCGAGTTCCTTGACCAGCCGCGCCACGGCGTCGACCTCCTTGTCGGGCAGGTCGGGGGCGATCTTGACGAGCAAGGGCACGTGGCGATCCGTGGCGCCGTCCGCGGCCTTCCTCGCGGCCTCGAGGATGGGACGGAGGGCCTTCGTCGCCTGGAGGTCCCTGAGCCCCGGGGTGTTGGGGGATGAGACGTTGACGACGAGGAAGTCGGCGTACGGGGCGAGGGCGGCGGCGCAAACGGCATAGTCCCGGGCGGCGGCCTCGGGGGGCGTCGTCCGGTTCTTGCCGATGTTGATGCCGACGATGAGGCGCTTTCCGGAACGGGACCGCCGGAGCCGGGCGAGCTTCTTCGCGGCGGCCTCGGCCCCCTTGTTGTTGAACCCCATGCG